>JAQUXM010000201.1 GCA_028692415.1 Syntrophomonadaceae bacterium
GCGTAACACTTTAATACTTTTATCCATATTGTAGAGATATATCTACATATTCAGGATAGGAGTGGCGGTTTTGGAGTTGCTGGGGATATTGTTATTTGCACTGGCGGTAAGTGCCGATGGGTTCCTGGTCGGAGTTGCGTACGGAATAAAGAAAATTAGGATACCGTTGCTTTCGCTGGCGGTCATCGCATTGGCCTCGGCAGCAGCCGTCAGCGTTTCCATGATCTGCGGCAAAGCACTGGCCACCATATTTACCAGCAGCACGGCCACCGTCATTGGTGCAATTTTGCTCATCATAATAGGACTCTATTATCTCTTTGGAGCCTGCCGTGAGACGATTGAAAACCTGGATAATGATGGGGAAGAACCACTGCTCAGCCTCAACATCAAATCCATGGGGATTATTATTCAGATACTTAAAGAACCATCTACAGCCGACTTCGATTCATCTGGAGATATCAGCACTCGCGAAGCATTCTTTCTGGGATTGGCACTGGCTATGGATGCCCTGGGAGCCGGGGTGGGAATAGCTATGGCCGGTTATAACATTTTATTTACAGCATTATCGGTTGGTATGCTAAAATTTATACTAGTCAACTGTGGAATTATTCTGGGGAGCAGGCTCAATGGTAAGCGATTGCAGAGTGTTTCGGCACTTATTCCGGCGCTGATATTTCTTGCTATAGGGGTGCTGGAATTAATCTAGGGATTGGTGATGCAAGTGAAGGTAATTGGACTGACCGGTGGCATAGCAAGCGGCAAAAGTATTGTTTCTAAAACGTTGCAGAGCTTGGGTGCAGCGGCAATCAATACGGATGAAATTGGCCATAGCATTATGGAACCGCATAAGCCTGCTTGGCATGACTTAATTGCATATTTTGGCCAGGAAATATTAAATGATGATTTGACAGTAAACCGGCAGAAGCTGGGTGCGATTGTTTTTAACTCCCCTGAAAAACTGGACAAGCTCAACAGAATCACTCATCCACATATTATGGATGCAATGCGCCACGCACTGCAGATGATAAAATCAACCACTCCTGATCGCGTGGTAGTGGTTGAAGTACCCTTGCTTTACGAAACTCATATGGAAAAACTTTTTGATGAAATATGGGTAATCTGGGTGGATAATGATACCCAAATAGAACGCTTAATTGTTAGAGATGGTATTAGCAGGGAAGATGCGGTGAAACGCATCGAGTCACAGATGCCGCTTGATGAAAAAGCCAGGCGGGCGGATGTGCTGGTTGACAATAGACATAATATCGAGGAAACTATAGCAATTGTCACCAGAAACTTCAACAATATTTTATCCCGTTCGTAAATATTATATATTAATCATTATTAACCCGGGGGGTCTATCTTGAAGAAGCATAGTAAAAGGCGTTTTTCCAAGAGCATATGGATTGCCATTCTGCTGTTTCTGCTGGTGGTCCTCTCCTTTCCTAAATGGATCAGCAATTTTTATCCCCAGCCCCAGCATGATCTGATTTTCCAACTGGCTGGAGAACATAATGTAGACCCCTACCTGGTTTTTGCCATAATCAGAGCAGAAAGCAAATTCGAGACCGCGGCCCAATCTCCGGTGGGCGCGCGGGGACTCATGCAGATAATGCCGGAAACTGCTGCGTGGATAGCCAGCCAGCAAGGTATTGCCGGTTTTAAGCCCGAACAATTACATGACCCGGAGCTGAATATCAGTTTCGGCTGCTGGTATCTGAATAATTTGAATCAAGAATTTGAAGGCCGCCTGCCGATAGTCTTGGCTGCCTACAATGCGGGGCGCGGGACCGTAAAGGAATGGATCGTTAAGGATCAGTGGGACGGCAGCCCACGTGAACTGGATAAAATTCCATTCGATGAAACCCGTGAGTATGTAAAAAGTGTCTTGAAAAACTATGAGGCCTACCAGGCCATTTATAGTGAATAGGGCAAGGGGACGGCAGACAAGGGGACCGTCCCCTTGTCTGCCCCCGTCCCCTTGCCCTATTAGTAAAAAGTGGCATGATACGCAATTAGCTTTAATATAATGTCTTGAGAGTTGTCCTGTAGGGAGGAGGCATTATATATGCATTATAAATGGAAAAATATGGTCTTAATGGGATCTATATTGGGACTGGTTCTGCTGCTTGCAGGCATCATTCATATGCAGCAGATGGCGGTCTACACCGCCAGCCTGGCTACCCGTCCCTTAAATGCCGGATTGGCAGGCAAGGTCAATACGCTGGAACCGGCCCTGCTCTCCAACCACCAGGAAAAGCTTATCGCATCAGCCTTGTATGAAGGACTGGTCATTTATGATGAAGAATCAGGCAGCATTAAACCAGGTATAGCGAAAAAATGGAAATACTCTGCAGATAACAAAGTGCTTACCATCGAACTCAAGAAAGAAGTAGAATTTCATAACGGTAAGAAACTGACCGCTCGTGATGTTAAAGCCGCATGGGAAAGGAATCTCACCATGGCTCGCGAGTGGTCCAGCTTAAGCCTTTTCCTTTCGATAATCGGAAGCACTGAGCGTTTGGAAGGGAAGGCTTCAGATATTACCGGCATTCAAGCCGTAGGCCACCATGGCCTCCGAATTAGCTTCAAAAAGCCCAATACGGTCTTTATATCTATGCTTTGCAACCCTATTTTCTGGGTTTACGATTGTAGTGAAAAAGCAGATCCGCTCCCGGGTACCGGAGCGTTCATTTTAAAAGAAAATAAAGAAAACAAGAGCTTCTTATTATTTCGTAATGAAAAATATTACCGCGGACTTCCCCACCTGGCAGCGATTAACTTCCTGATCTTTGATGATGAAGCCCTGGCTTTGGATGCCTATAAAGCAGGGAAACTGGATTATCTGGATTCTTTGCCGTTGAACGAAGTAAAAAATATCAAGAATAACCAACAATACAAAGACCGGTATATTGAAAGACCCCTTTGGGAGACTTACTCCCTGGCATTTAACCTGAACCGGGAGCCATTTGCGGGTAATTACCTCTTGCGTAGAGCCCTCAACTATGCCATTGACCGTAATGCCATTATTAAAGATGTTTTTGGCGGTTCATACCTGCCTGCCAAAGGAGTGGTTCCCCAGGGATTGCAAGGCTATAGACAGGAAATGCTGGGTTATTCCTATAAGCCGGAAACAGCGCGCAAACTCTTGGAACAAGCCGGCTATTCGGCGGAAAAGCCTGTAAAGCCACTGGTATTGACTTATAATAGCGGAGAGGGACACCGCATGGTAGCTGAAGCAGTTGCGGGACAGCTTGCGAAGTTAGGCATTCAGGTACAACTCCAGGTTCAGGAATGGGACTATTACAAAAGCCAATTGCCCAAAATGAATATGAGCTTCTTCCGCTTGGGCTGGCAAGCTGATTATCCGGATGCGGACAGCTTCCTTTTCAGCCTTTTTCACTCTTCCTTGCTTGGAATCAGCAATTACTCAGGCTATAACAATACCCAGCTTGATAAAATACTTGAGCAGTCAAGAGCAGCCGGCCAGGACTTAGAGAATAGAATTAAGCTTTTGAACCGGGCTGAAGAAATCGTGGTCGATGATGCCCCCTGCCTCTGGCTGTTTCAAAAAAAGGCCAGCAAAATGATTGGCAAAGAGGTTAGCTCTTTAAAAGTGGATGGCCTGGAAATGATCGATTGGTACAAAGTGGAATTATTTAAAC
>JAQUXM010000202.1 GCA_028692415.1 Syntrophomonadaceae bacterium
CCGTTTCAGGCATATCAACATTACCATCCAGATTCAGAATATTGGCCTCTACTCCTCTCAGTACCTCGACTCCCTGCATCACCCGGGGCAGTGATATCAAATTGGTAAAGTGATACCAGTGTGGGGCTCCCGGCATTTTAAGGCCATGGTCGGTAATTGCGATGAGCTTCAATCCTTTCTCGCCGGCTGTTTCCACGATTTCCTTGATGGTGCTGTACCCGTGGCCGCTCGCGGTCGTATGAATGTGTAAATCAGCTTCCAGTTTCATTATTTTCACCTCCTATTGGTATTATTCTAAACCATCATTTTTAAATGGATTTGATTTTCAGGTAAACTTTGAGTTAACAACAGCGTTTATCTATATACACTTAAATAAACAGCATAATACTATTTTTATATAAAATCTTTACCCGGAGACAAATTCTTATTAAGTAAAACTTAATATTCTACTGCTGTACTTTTAACACCGGATTAAAACTGGCTTAGGAAAAGTATTTTAAAATTGAGCCAGAGATTAATAATAAGGAGTTTGGGTTTATGTTTATTCAGACCCACTGGTTAATCGGGAAAGTAGTAACTCAAATCGCGCTAGAGAATATGCCGGACCGGATTCATCCCCTGGGTTTTTGTTGGGGCAGTATCCTTCCTGACTTAGTCAGTCCCTACAAACAAGTTCCTCATAGGCTGAATGACTCCCATCTGCTCATTAACAAGCTGCTGATTCAAGCCCAGACTTCGATCTTTCATGACCGGCAAGCACTATCGGTTCATTTGGGAATAATTGGACACTTCATCAGTGATTATTTCTGCCAAGCTCACAACCGGCCCGATTTAATGGATCTGGTTCCTCATACTATCTATGAAGCCAAACTATTGGGCAAGATCACCGAAAAAAGCTTGCGGGATCGAGCCGTTGCCTTTCAGCAAAGAGAAACCGAAATACCGGATCTTTATACATTCCTAAAGATAAAACACCAGCTTTATCAACAGGCGGCAGTAGGGCCGAAAACTGATATCAACTTTACCATGCAGGTGGTACCGGCCATTATCTTGGGTATTCTAAGCCAGCGCAGCCCCAGGGAAATGTTGCATGTCGCTTAGTCTTTTGGTCTGGCAAGCAAGCCCGGTAGCCGGGCTATTAATGAAAGGATAAGAAAAATGCGAATTGCGGTCTTTAGCGATACTTATCTTCCCCAAGTCAATGGGGTGAGTAAAACCCTTAATCGTATGAAAGAACACATGAACCGGGAGGGAATAGAGAGTGTTTTTATAACGCCCGCTTCGCCGGCAGGAGAAGAGGGGATCATGGCTCTCCCCGGGTTAAGGTTTTTCCTTTATCCTGAACTTTCTCTGGCACTGCCTCGATATTTTTATGTGCGCCGGGTTATGGATGAGTTCAAGCCCCAACTGGTCCATTTGGCCACTGAGTTTTCCGTGGGCCTGATGGGCCTTAAATACGCCCTTGGCAAAGACTGTTCCTTAACCGCTTCCTACCACACCAATTTCCCGGAATATCTTGATTATTATCATCTTTCAGCTCTGGAAGGTATAGCCTGGAAATATCTTGGCTGGTTCCATTCCCATATGCAGACAAACTTTTGTCCATCCCAGGCCACAGCCCGGCTTTTAAGCCAACATGGCATACCCAATCTTAACATAATGGGACGGGGCATCGATGAAGAGGGCTTTTCTCCCTTGCTGCGCAGCCAGGAATTAAGAAGAGCCTGGCATATACCGGACGATTGCGTATTATTGCTCTACGTCGGCCGCCTGGCGGCTGAAAAGGAATTGGAAGTGCTTATGGAAGCCATGCCTTATCTGGGCGAGCGGCCTTATCGCTTGATGATGGTTGGTGACGGACCCATGCGACAGGAATTGGAGCAATACCACGATGAACGGATAATTTTGACCGGTTACCGGAGCGGTGAAGAACTGCAGCGTATTTATGCATCCGCGGACATCTTCGTTTTTCCGTCAAGTACCGAGACTTACGGTAATGTAATCCTGGAGGCCATGGCCTCGGGAATACCGGTGACAGGCCCCCGGGCGGGCGGAGTACAGGAAAACCTGATAGAGGAATATAACGGTTTATATTTTAAACCCCATGATGCCCAGGATATGGCTGCATCGATAAAAAAGCTGATGGATAATCCCGATTTACGCAGGCAATTGGGTCAAAATGCTTACCGGCATGGACAGTCCCATACCTGGAAGGAAGTATTCAGGCAGGTTTTCAATTGCTATCGGCAATTAGTCGAGGAATCATCATTTGACAAACAAGGTCTGGCATCCGCTTAGGAGTACGCTATAAAGAGGCGAAGTCTGGAAAATTTTATCATTACGTTTTGTGCCTTGAGTGAAGCGAAAGGGATGGTTATCAATATGTCTCCCGCCTGTTGCAACGGTGTGTTGAAACTGCTTTGCAGTTTCTTCCGATGTTTAAGAGAAAGGAAGGTATGTTTATGCGCATAGCAGTTATCGGAGCAGGCTATGTAGGTCTGACCACTGCCGCTACCCTGGCTTATCTGGGACATCAGGTAAGCTGTGTGGACAATGATAAAAACAAGATAAACACCTTGCGTTCCGGGGAAGCCCCTTTTTATGAGCCCGGCTTGAACGAATTATTGGCCATAGTGAATAATAATCTTAACTTTACCATGAGTTATAAAGAAGCTCTGGAGGAAGCCAGAGCGGTATTTCTGGCCGTGGGCACCCCGCAACAGGCCAATGGCTCGCCTGACTTGAGCCATTACTGGAAGGCCGTGGATATGATTTGGGAATCTGTTGTGAATAGGTCTGATCATTTGCTTCTGGTCACTAAAAGTACAGTTCCGGTAGGCACCGGTATCAAGCTGTTTAAGCGCCTGGTTCTGCGGGGATTAAATTCCCGGATAACGGTGGCCAGCAATCCCGAGTTCCTGCGCCAGGGCTCGGCCCTTCTGGATAATTTCTTTCCCTGTCGCCTGGTGCTGGGAGGCAACCATGAAGCCCAGGAAGTATTAAATGAAATATATGCACCTCTTCTGGAGGAGCCCGGTGTAGCCCCACCGGGCTTCCTCCCCATCCCCCCCTATCACTGGGGTCCCGAGGTCTATCGAGTCGATATACGCACTGCTGAACTTTCCAAATATGCAGCCAATGCTTTTTTAGCCATGAAAATCAGTTTTATCAATGAAATGGCGAATATTGCGGAACTGGTGGGTGCGGATATTAAGAAGATTGCGGAAATAATAGGGGCCGACCCTCGTATCGGTCGTTTGTTCCTCAATGCCGGGATCGGTTATGGGGGTTCCTGTTTTCCCAAGGATACTCAGGCTTTGAAATACATGGCTGATGTCCGCGGTTATGACTTTACCCTTTTATCGGCGGTGATTAATGTAAACAACCAGCAGCCCTACCGGCTGGTATCCAAAATAAACCAGGCCCTGGGAGGATTAGAGGAGAAGGTAATTTGCATCCTGGGTTTGACCTTTAAACCGGAGACCGATGATTTGCGCGAGGCACCGAGCATCCCCATTATACATACCCTGGCAGATGCGGGGGCGTATGTGCGGGTGCACGATCCGGTCGCCCTGGACTCGGCTCGATCCTTGCTTCCTCCGGGAGTGGTCTATTGCCCGGATATAG
>JAQUXM010000203.1 GCA_028692415.1 Syntrophomonadaceae bacterium
GCGCTTGCTTTCCATGACAATAACTTGTCTTAAAACCAAGCGAGAACCTGTTCCGTGGGTAATGCTGGTGGCTGCCAAACCCCACGGCAGCACTGATGTGAACTTCCGTCAGGATTAAGGCGGCGGTTAGGGGGTTTAACTTTAGTTACTGCTCTTTAAACCTAACGCTTTTCTTATTCATTATACCGTAAACATGGTCAAAAAAGGCGAATTTAGTAGAAATAGCCTCGGTAATGCAAGACAAGCAAAATTTTATCTGTTAAAATAATTAATACAGTAATTGAAATCCTGGCAACTGGGGTGAATCAATGAAAAAAGGGATAAAATTGATAGGATTAGCCAGCATGGCCTTGCTTTTGCTGGTAATATCCGTTTATTATGGAAGGGAAAATTTAAGCCCGTCCCCCTTGGCTAAAAGCTTTGATCTCGAAAACATTTCCAGTATAACTGCAGATGACAACAAAAACCTTTACATGATAGTGGAATCTCGAAAAAGTGTTATAAAAATCGATTCCCGGGGAGTTCTCCAATATAAATTGCAAGGTGATGATGAAAAAGAGCTGTACCTCTTTTCCGAGCTGGCTGTGGATCAGCAGGGAAGATTGTATGTTCTGAGAAATGATTTGGATGCCAGTGGTTTATATGTGGAGTCCGAAAAAATACTGCGTTATAATCCTGGTGGACGCATGGATCGGGTAATTTATAACGTGGATTATCAAGGGGATAAGAGGCCTTTGCGAACCGGTTACATAAAATACTTGCGTGTAGATGGGGAATTACTGGCTTTTGACTATGTTAAAAACGACCGGGTTTTTATAAGAACCTTAAATAGAGACGGGCAAGAAATAGAAAACCGAATCGTCGCTTATTTACCGCCCGAAAGCTATCTGGCAGAGATTACCGGGGTGGAGCCGGGTGCCATATATTTTAGCAGCCAAAAGGGAGAAATACATCGCATCAGCTCGGCTGGAGAGGTCGAACTTATTTATCCCGAAGCACTAACGGAGTCTGAGCAAACCAACGACACCAAGTCAGGCACGACCGAAATAATAACCCTACCGGACTTAGCTCCTATACCGGAAGTAAAAAAGGCATTTCCCACCCGTGTAAAACCATTTTCGCTTAAAGAACTATATTTTATTGATACCTTTGCCAATGAAATACGCTTGTTAAATCTGGCCAAGCCCGGAGAACCCAAGACCGTATTTTCACAGGCTAAAATTGATGAACAGGGTTATGAACTGCCTTTGACAGTGCTGAAAGATCTGGTGCTGGCGAAGGATGGGTCCTTGACGATTGCCACTCGCGATCAGCTTGTATGGATGGATGCCAGTGGTAAAGTAGTAAAGGTATTGAACCAGGGTAAATATCCAACCCATGATGTACTGATGCACTGGGCATTCTGGCTGCAGTTGCTGCTGGCTCTGGTTCTGCTGGTTTATATAGTCCGATCGATCTATATTGATCTGATGGGGCGCCGTGCCTCGTTAATATTGAAACAGATGATGATTTTTACCCCTATTATTATGATTGCCATGACCCTGCTTTCCGTAATGATATACCGGAGTTTTGCCGCTACCGATGAACAGGAAGTATTCAGGAAGCTGGAGACGATAACCAAAATCGGACAGAACCGGGTTGACGTCCAGCGGCTGGAGAGTATTACGAGTCCCCGGGATTTTATGAATGACGATTACCGCGCATTGCGGGAATTAACCATCGAAGCGCAGATGAATGTACAGGGCAAGGGCAACCGCCGTCTGGTTGAAGAAGGACTCTACAGCGCTATTTACAAATTGGAAGATGCTAAATTATACGCGATCATGGATTATGACAACAGCGTAAATATGTACCGGCCGATAAATATTGCCGGAGAGTTTAAACGGGTTATAGATAGCGGTCAGGTAGTCAAAGATAAAGCCATGGATGAAAATGGCTACTGGATGTTTGCTATGGGTCCCCTGTATAATAAAGACGGGAATATTGCCGGAATATATGAAACCGGGGTTGACCGCAGTGGTTTCCTGAAAAGCAGAAAGGTTCTGTTCCAGAGGATTGCCGAGGGTATCGGCGGGATAACTATTGTCATCGTATTTATGTTTGTGTTTGTAACTTATTACTTCCTGTCTTCGGTGCGGGTTCTCAACAAGAGTGTTGGAGAAATGGCCAGCGGTAATTGGGAAGCCGCGGTTACTATAGATTCCGGTGATGAAGTGGCTGACCTGGGCGACCGTTTCAATGTGATGGCTGAATATATCAGAAATTATATTGATGAAGTAACGCGTTTGAACGAAGCCTATTTCCGATTTGTGCCGCAGCAATTTTTAAATTATCTGGGCAAGGGCAGTATCGTGGACGTGAATCTGGGGGACCAGGTAAAAGAAGAGATGGTTGTACTATCTTCGCAGATTCGCGCTTTTTACCGGATGACCGAAGGAATGAGCCCCGAGGACAGTTTCAACTTTATCAACGCCTATCTGAAAAGAGTTGGACCTCTGATTCGCAATAATGGAGGAATAATTGATAAATATTCTGCGTCGGGTATTACCGCACTCTTTCCCAATCAGGCTGAGGAGGCGGTGATGGCAGCCTTGCAGGTATTGGGCGAGATTGATGAATATAATATGCAACGGCAGCAGTCAGGATACAAGCTTCTTGATATTGGCATAGGCATACACATGGGGCCTCTTATGTTGGGTATAATAGGCGAGGAGCAAAGGCTGGAAGGCACGGTTATTTCTGATAATGTTAACGTCGCCCGGTCGTTGGAAAGACTGAGCAAGGCTTTTGCGGCCAGAATATTGATCAGCGAGGATATTCTTAATGCTATTGAGTATGCGGATCATTACCAGTATAGAAATCTCGGACCGGTAAGAGTAGAGGGCAAGGATGAACCCATAAGGCTGTACGATTTATTCCATGGAGATCAGGAAAGCATTAGAAAAGTCAAACTGGAAACCCGTGAACTTTTTGAAGAAGGCATAAATCTCTACCAGCAGGGATTGTTCTATGAAGCCCGCAGCAATTTTGTCGAGGTAATAAAACAGAACCGGCAGGATGAGATAGCTCGAATTTATTTCTATTTATGTGAAGAGTATTCGAAAAATGGCGCACCTGAAGATTGGAACGGAACATTAATTGTTTAAATCACTTTTTTTGGGAATGTTGTGCTTTGAGGACAGCTTTCCAGGCCGCTCGAGTTTCAGGAACAGCGAAAAGTTTAGCACAAACCATATTAGGAGGGAAAGTTTTGCTGGAAGATCCAAAAAGTACTGTTTTTGAAATAATTAATCGTTTAAAGGAAATGAGGGCTTCTCTTTGACATTGATAATTGTCGGTTAGAGCTTGGATCTTTGGAGAGGAAAACCCTGGAGGAAGGTTTTTGGAACGATAGACAGGAAGCACAAAGGATTCTAAAGGAGATTAGCAGTCTGCAGGAAAATGTGCAGAAGTATGAGGAATTGCTTAGCCGTTCCAAGTATATTTGTGATCTGCTGGAAATGGCCACGGAAGAAAAAGAAGAGGAACTCTTTAAGGACACGGTCAAAGAATTAATAAGCTTGGTGAAAGATTTTCGGGAGTATGAACTCCTAATTTTATTTGCCGGCGATCATG
>JAQUXM010000204.1 GCA_028692415.1 Syntrophomonadaceae bacterium
AAGAACTTGTTCCAATGAAACGGGGGTCAGGCCCTTGCCGCCTTTCATTGGAACCTTAGCGACATTTACTCCTCCCACCATTTTTATAACCCGGGTATGGGCAGATCCCTGTGGCTCAGTTTGTAAACCGGCAGGTCCCTCAGCATAATATACCTTTATGCGCTGCGCTTCACCAATGCTTTGGGCTTTGCTTTGAACATCCTGAACGGTCTCACGACAGTAAGCCCCTAACTTGGTGGCTTGTTCCTTCATATTCAATATGTTACCAGCCAATTCGTAAGACTTGTCCAGTTTATCCAGATCACTGCTTATAATAACAACCGGAATCCCTATTTGCTTTTGGATTTGCTCTGCCTGAGAAACTGCCATCTGGTCAGTATTACCTGCCGCAAGTATAATATCTGGATGAATTTTCAACAATTCTTCGGTGTTGCAAGTAGTCTTGGCATACCAGCCGCCCAGATGCGGCAGGTTCTGATACTTTAAGGGCAAGTATTTATTATCTCCCTGGCGTAACTCATTGTTCCAGCCAATAAGTAATTCCGGATCCAGGGTATAGATCATTACTACGCCGACCGGACTGGTTGAAAAAGCCTTCTCTATCTTGGCTGGAATGCGAACTTCCCGCCCTGCCATATCCACAATAGTACGCACTTCAGGCTCCGCTGGTGCGGCTGTCTCCTGCGGCTTCTCTTTACTACAGCCGGCCAGACAAGAGCTTAGCACCAGAGCCAGTATCGTTAGCAAGACAATAGAAATTTTAGATCTTTTCAAATTCCATTCTCCTCTCTAATTAGTCCGTTTTCGAAAACGAGCCTTTTGCCCGGTTTTTTGCAGGGAGTCACTCATTGTGGCGTTTGCCAATCTTATTCATTGAGCAACCCCGCATTCATTGGAGTATGAACCATAAAATTTATAAAGATTGTTAACCTTCCTGGATATTACAGAAGTTGATCAGACGGTTCTGAAATACGCAGGCTGGCGAAGTGCCTGATAATCATTGCCAACTCCAATGCCTCGTCGGTTTACCAAAAGAGCGATTGATGATGAAGGGATCATACTCCGTCCGGTAAAAATTGCGGTAGAAGGACTGGCTTTCCTCCTGCATATCAAAATGATAAATCTCCGGGTGCAGGAGGTTAGCAATATTCATAAGACCTAGTATCCAACGGGGATTACCGAAATCCCATCCGGGAGAAGGATGGAGATAAACTCTTCTCTCATGAAGCGCTGGTATATCGATGGCATTATCAGTACACGACTGGTAAAAGTGCTCCACCGGGGTAGATATAAAAGCGGAAATAAAGACTACCTCCGGCTTAATCGCCATTAGCTCAGCAGGAGCAAGAGTCTCCCCGGGGCGTCCATCGGCGTCTATTTCCTTATTAACGCTGTACCCTCCGGCAAATTCAACCATTTGGTTTTCAAAGCGTTCACCTTTAATACAAAACAGTGGCTTACCCATGCAATAATAAACGCGCGGCCGCCGTTTTATCCAGGGGTATCCGGCTTCAATAACACCCATCTTTTCTCCCATATAGGCCGCCAGAGCTTCTGCCTGCGAACTACGGCCGGCCATCTGCCCGTATTGACGGATAAGGGCCAGGTAAGATTGGGGGTTTTGTATTTGCTGATGTAGATCCTGCAGATGCTGATTCCTAAGCACCTCTTCCCAGACCTTTACCACCTCCCCTTTCTTCTCAACCCCCAGAGCAATGAGAATAGCTTGTATCATCTCCAGGGCGCGGGTGAAAGGGTAGCCCCCCTGAAACCCTCCTTCCTGGTGGGGATCAGCAGGAGCACCGTTGCCGATGGGCGAAGCCTGGCCACAATTAGGGCAGACCCCCCTGGCCTCATGAATTTCCCGCAAATTCTTAAGTTTGGCCCCCATGGGTCCATAGAAATCACGGCGATAAAGGGTTGCGCCACACTGCGGGCAAAAAGTATCCAGGTAACTGGTGCCAGGTGAGTTGAAGAGGTAAACATAGGGCAAATGCTTCACTTCCAGCAAGAAGTCTTCTGCTTCCTGAATGGAAATTTCTCGTTTGGGGTCGGCATCCTCGAAGGGAATAAAACGCATTAACTGTAGGGGAATACTCGGTGAAATACTGGATATTATCCGCGCTAACTGCAGCACCTCTTCCTTATTGTCACGTTCCAGGATACAGGATACTTCCACATGCACCCCGCTATCGTAGAGGGTTTTCAAGTTGCGTAAAACCGGGGCGACGCTTTGTCCCCCACATCGGCGGTAACTCTCATCGCGGAGACCTTTGATGCCAATATTAATAAAATCCAAAAAAGGTATAAGTTCAGTCAGGGATTGTGCACTAAAATAAGTATTGGAAGAGCAGCCTACCAACAATCCAGCCTTTTTGGCATTCCGGGCCAGCCGGGTGAAGGTAAAATAGGAAGCCAGGGGATCATTAATCAGAAAGGCAATACCCAGGCATTCCTGTTTAAGTGCCATAGCAATCACCTCATCGGGTTCCAGGTGACGCAGGGCCTGGCTATCTGCTTCCATTTCTTTTACTATTACCGTAGAGATACAACTGGAACAACTAAAGTTACAGCCAGCGGTACTGACCTGTAAAAACTTGCTTCCCGGGTAGTAATGGAGCATCGGCATAGTCTCGATAGAAATGGGGGTAGTAATCAGGTAGCGGTCGGGGTAGCGTTCTCTGATTTCGTTTTCCTTATTGAGATAGAGCCCACAGGCACCACTTCTGCCCTCGGGAATTATACAAAAACGCTCGCAGACCGTACACTTCACTTAAGCAGTCCTCCTTATGACAATCCACAGACCGGTTTCATCCTGCCGTATTTCAAAAGTAGGAATACCTGCTTGTTCCAGTTCCGCTCGGTACTCCTGTACCTTCGTTTGACCGATACGCTGGCGTCTCTTTTCCTTCCATTCCGGATCTATATTATGCATCTTCTCCTCTATCTCTCGCAATAAATCTGTGTTGCCAAAACCACCGCCAATCATAGCCACTCCACCTAAAGCCAGTACCCGGTAAATCTCGCGAAAAGCCTTGACCCGATCTTTCCAGAAAAACATGGAACCCCGGCTTACTGCCAGGTTTACGCTTTCGTCTGCCAGGGGAATATCATGTACATCCCCTGGCAGTGTTTTGACTCTGGCTTCCAAACCACTCTGGAGAATATACCCCTGGGCGAGCTTTAGCATATCCTGTGATTCATCAAATAGTATCGTTTCCAATTCCGTAATCTGAGCCAGAGCCAGTCCCATGTATCCGCCCCCGCAACCTATATCCAGGCAAGTTCCCCGGCTTATTCCGAATTGACTAATAATCTGTTCGGCCAGCACCGGATATACCGGGGCAAAGACTTCCCTGGCCATCCGGTCAAATTCAGCTGCATTAATGTCCACGTTTTATCTCTCCTTATTCACAATATTATTGCCGAGGCATTATATCTGATTATTATTTACCACCCGAATCCTTCAACAGCGAGCTTAAGTCTTTGGCTGCTTCAAGCGAGAGCGTATTCGTTTCTTCTTTCCATGGATTGCAGAGGTTTATCCCATAAAGCCAGGTTCCTGGCCGGGATACAAACCCGCAGCTCCTGGTTCATGCGATTTTTAACCGTT
>JAQUXM010000049.1:0-4479 GCA_028692415.1 Syntrophomonadaceae bacterium
TCTATTTCCCCCAGTTTGGTCTTTTCTTCTTCAAAAACCCGGATAAATTCTTCCCCGATTATTTTGCGTTTCTTCTCCGGGTCCTTAACCCCGGCCAGTTTATTCAGGAATCTCTCTTCCGCAGGCACAAAAATCAATTGCATTTGCATTTGATTCTGAAAGGTCTCTACCACCTGCTGTGCCTCACCCTTGCGTAAAAGCCCATTGTCAACAAATACACAGACCAATTGATCACCAACCGCTTTATGCACCAGGGTAGCTGCCACCGCAGAATCTACCCCTCCGCTCAGAGCGCAGAGCACCTTTTTGTCTCCAACCTTGGCTTTTATCTCAGCGAGCATTTCCCCAATAAAATCACTCAGGTCCCAGTCTCCTTTTAAACCGCAGACCTTAAAGAGAAAGTTCTTCAATATGTCCATACCCCAAATGGTATGTTTTACCTCCGGATGAAATTGCACACCGTAAAACCTGCGCTCGGGAGCACTGATGGCTGCTGCCGGACAGTTGGCGGTGCTGGCGGTGAGTCTAAAACCCTCGGGCAGGTTTTTGGTGGAATCGCCATGACTCATCCATACCTGCATCTCCCGTTCCAGACCTTGAAACAGGAGATCATCATTCTCCACCAGCAAATTCATACGGCCATATTCGCGAATGGCACTAGCTTCAACCTTGCCCCCCAGCATTTGGGCCATAAGGTGCATGCCATAACAAATTCCCAGTATCGGAATCCCCAGCGAAAATATACGCGGATCGCAGGCCGGTGCGCCTTCCACATGGACGCTCTCGGGTCCCCCGGTAAAGATTATCGCCTGCGGGTCTTTAGCGACGATTTCCTCAAAGCTGATATCATAGGGAACCATCTCACAATATACCGACAATTCCCTCACCCGGCGGGCAATCAGTTGATTATACTGTCCCCCGAAATCAAGGACTAAAACCAGTTCCTTTTTCATTGTGCACCTCTAATTCTCATAAACTGCCGGCTTTAATACACAGACCGCAGGATAATGGCGATATTGTTCAGCATAATCCAGGCCATAGCCCACCACAAATTTGTCCGGGATGGAATAACCCACATAGTCTGGATAAATATCGGCCTTGCGCCGTGATGGCTTGTCTAAAAGACAGGCAATTTTAATACTGCGGGGATTTCGATTCTTAAGCACTTCACTGATATACTTTAGGGTTAGCCCGGTATCAACAATATCCTCTACGATTAATACATCTCTATCCTTAATAGAGTATTCCAGATCCTTGACGATGCGAACTTCCCCCGAAGAAGAAGTTGATAGACCATAGCTGGAAACATCCATAAAGTCAAGTTCTACCGACACATCTATTTCCCTTATTAAATCCGCCATAAATACAAAAGCACCCTTTAAAATACCTACCACCAATAAGTCGCTTCCCTGGTAATCCTTTGATATTTGTTTACCCATCTCAGCTACTTTTTCCTTCAGTGTTGCACGGTCAAATAAAACTTCAACTTTTACAAGATCCAAGTAATATCCCTCCCTATAGAATGGATTATAGCAACAACTTAGGCAAGGTGCAATTAGTTGCAGTTTAATTACAAATAATCTCATTTAATTTAATTGCATAATACCATAATAAGGTAACGACTATATTATTTTGCGTATTGATTTTACATCAAAGCCAGGGCTTGCCGGCCCTGCTCAGGGTTATGAATAAAGCAGCGCAGGCCCTACCGATGCTCGCAATTGCGGAAACGAATTTCTGTGTGTTATTGTAAAAAGTTTGTGCAACCAACGCACTCAAAAAGGGGACGTGACCCTGCTGTGAAGCAGCAGGTCCGTCCCCCATCCTTGATCCGTTTATTATTAACTATTAATTATTTACATCTGGTGCTTCGATTTTGATATCCTTATTCAGGTCGTAAAACTCCACCTCGATGTTCAAACTGGTACTGGGTACCTTTTTGTTAACAGCCTTAAGACTGGCTTTGCGAATGAGATCATATTTGTAATCCAGCCAAATCTGGTATTCTATATCTTTCCATAAGCTTTCCAAGAGTTCAGAGTCAACTGATGGATGACAGGTAACCAGCATGCATTCCACACCATCTATTCTTTCAAATTTAATTTTTTCAGCCGAGTTCAATTGTTTGAATCGAAAATTTGATAAAGGATTCAGTTCCGATATCAGGAGTTCCTGAGAATTATTGCTGCTGCTGTCAATCACCAGCCACTTTTCGGAAAATGCATCATAGTTGTAGATGGTGTGGTCAATATAGTAAATATCTATAGATGTGTTAACCATCTCCCCCTTTATATGCGTATTCCCTTGGCTTTTTTCGCCCTTTACCTCACTTATCACCTCCCTCCGACTGTTGACATTGAGCATGGATTTTAAGCTATACTTATAGCTGTTAAGCTTAGTCATATTGTTCAAGCTTGCTTGAAGTTCAACCAGCGGATCCAACTTGGATTTGACGTAATAATCATTTATACTTGGTGCCAGCACCAGTCCCCCCAGTAATATCGAAACTACTAAAGCAAGAATCGTCCAGCGGGTTCTATTTATTGTCCTCACTCCTTAAGCTCTTTGAATAATCGTTTTTTTACTAAGAGTAGTACATTTTATTAACGCCGATATCTATATATACCGTCATCAGCAATAGTATTTTATTCCAGTGTCGGTCCACAGTCCCTTCTACCCTGTGAAAAGCAACCCGCAGACTATGGAAAGTCATTAAGCACTGGTGGATATAGAATACTGTATACTGAATGTCGTATTCTTTACTTATGTATATTGTATCTGGTATAATTCACACGAAATTATTTTGGGCAAAGGAGGCCAAATTAGTGTTTAACAGTTATGAGGAAGTAATGGATTTTTGTGTTGAACAGGAAATCAAGATGATTGATTTCAAGATGATCGACCTGTTAGGCAGGTGGCGTCACCTGGGTATTCCGATTGGTCGTTTCAAACCGGAAACCCTGCAATATGGTATCGGTTTTGACGGTTCCAACTATGGATTTGCACCGGTGGAAAAAAGTGATATGGTCTTTATCCCCGATATTACCACGGCAGTCCATGATCCCTTCACCGATGTACCTACCCTGAGCATGATAGGCGATGTCTTTGTTATAGCTCAACCGGAAAATTACCGTTTCGATCAGGACCCCCGCAGTATAGCAGTTAAGGCTGAAGAATACATGAAAGCCACCGGCATTGCTGATGAAATGAGAATTGGGCCGGAATATGAGTTTCATATCTTTGATCATGTCAGTTATGAATGTTCTCCACATAAATCGGGTTTTTCCATAGATGCCGAACAGGCCATCTGGAACAGTGGTGACAACGAGTTTCAGAACCTGGGTTACAAGATCCCCCACAAAGGCGGTTATCACATCGCTCCCCCGCAGGATATCCTCTATGATCTGAGATCCCGTATGTGTGTTTTAATGGAAGAAAACAACATACCGGTTAAATACCACCACCATGAAGTTGGCGGCCCCGGTCAGGTGGAAATCGAGGTCGAATTCGGCGGCATGAGGGAAATGGCTGACAAAACCATGCTGGCCAAATATCTTATCAAGAACCTGGCCTTCCAGGAAGGCAAAACCGTTACTTTTATGCCCAAGCCTTTATATGCTGAGGCAGGTAACGGCTTACATGTACATATGCACTTATTTAAAAATAAAAAGCCCGTATTCTTTGATGAAAAAGGTTACTCTGGTCTAAGCAAAAAAGCCCTTTACTTTATTGGCGGTTTGTTGAAACATGCTCCGGCAGTATTAGCCTTCACCAACCCCAGCACCAATTCCTACAAACGTCTGGTGCCCGGCTATGAAGCTCCGGTCAGCGTCTGCTTCGCAACGGCCAACCGCAGTGCCGTTATAAGAGTTCCAGCTTATGCCAAGAGCCCCATGGAAAAGCGTTTTGAGTTCCGCTCGGCGGATGCTACCTGTAATCCTTATCTTGGCTTTTCCGCCATTCTGATGGCTGGACTGGATGGGATCAAAAATAAAATAGATCCTACTGCTGAAGGATTTGGCCCTTATGATGTAAACCTGTACAACCTCACCCCCGAAGAACAGGCCAAGATCAAGGGACTGCCGACCAGTCTCGACGAAGCGCTGGATGCCCTGGAAAAAGATCAGCAATTCCTCTTGGAAGGCGGAGTATTCCCGAAACGCCTGATTGATATCTGGATTGCCAACAAACGCAAGGAAGCCCGTAAGGTAAATGAAATCCCTCATCCCCTGGAATTTGAATTATACTACGATCTGTAAAATGAAATCTCCATTAAAAGAGAGGCGGTTAGACGTAAATGTTTAACCGCCTCTTTCGTTTGCCGGGGTGCTGACAAGGGAGCTGACAAGGGAACGGTTCTTCTGTCAGGAAATAATTTCCTGACAGAAGAACCATTCCCTTGTTAGCAAAGCCTACTCATCAGTTTTGAACTTCCCGATGCTTCTTAATTTTTCATATCGCCGGGCAAGCAGTTCATCA
>JAQUXM010000049.1:4579-17015 GCA_028692415.1 Syntrophomonadaceae bacterium
ACGGTTCTTCTGTCAGGAAATAATTTCCTGACAGAAGAACCATTCCCTTGTTAGCAAAGCCTACTCATCAGTTTTGAACTTCCCGATGCTTCTTAATTTTTCATATCGCCGGGCAAGCAGTTCATCACGGTCACATCCCACAATAACGGGAAGATGTTTTCTAATCGCGTCCTTAATGCTCGCTATGGTGGCCTCATAATCCAGATGGGCGCCTCCTACCGGTTCAGCGATGATTTCATCAACGATTCCCAGTTCGTAAAGATCCTGAGCAGTAATCTTCATGGCTTGGGCCATTTCCTCCACCCGTTCCAAATCTTTCCACAGTATGGAAGCGCAGGCTTCGGGAGATGCTACCGCAAACACCGCATTGGCAAGCATTAATAGGCGATCGGATACGGCCAGGGCTAATGCTCCACCGCTCCCGCCTTCCCCGGTAACTATTGCCAAGACCGGCACCCGCAGACCAGCCATGGTCATCAAGACCTGCGAAATGGCCCAGGCTTGACCTCTTTCCTCGGCACCAATCCCCGGATAGGCTCCCGGAGTGTCTATAAAAGTCAAGACCGGCCGGTTGAACTTTTCCGCCTGCCGGAGCAAGCGTTGGATTTTTCGATAACCTTCCGGATGGGGCATACCAAAATTATATTGCAGGTTCTCCTTGGTATTCTTGCCTTTACGATAGCTCAAAATGGTCAGGGCCTGACCCTCAAAGCTCCCAATCCCGGCTATCATGGCAGCATCTTCACCAAAGCAGCGGTCACCCTGCAGCTCTATCCACTCATCACAGAGCGCTGCAATATAGTCGACGGCACCAGGCCGTTCAGGATGCCGGCTCAAAAGTACTTTTTCCCAGGGAACCAGGTTTTGATATCTCAATTCGCGGTCTTCTTGAATCTTATGCTCCAGTATTTCAATCTCACTGGATAAATCAAACTGCATATTCTTGGACAAATCATTCAACTCTTCAAGCTTGGCTTTAAGGTCCTTAAGTTTTTGTTCATAATCAAATTGACGTTTAACCACGGCATCCTCCTTTATGCAGGCTGAGCAGACAGGTTAATTTCTCTCTGATTTGCGAGCGCTCAACAATAATATCAATCATGCCATGCTCCAGAAGAAATTCGGAACGCTGAAACTTCTCGGGTAATTGCTGCCCGATCGTCTGCTTGATGACCCGCGGTCCGGCAAAGCCTACCAGGGCTCCGGGTTCAGCTATGATGATATCGGCCAGTGAAGCGAAACTGGCGGAAACCCCGCCGGTCGTGGGATTGGTAAGAATCGCGATGTATAATAAGCCAGCCTCATTAAGCTTATTAACCGCTGCACTGGTCTTGGCCATCTGCATCAAGGCTATCATCCCTTCCTGCATCCGGGCACCCCCGGAAGAGGTGCAGATTATAACCGGACATCGTCTCTCAATAGCCCGTTCAATAGCCCGGCTCACCTTTTCACCTACCACTGAACCCATACTGGCCATCATAAAATCTGACTCCATGACCGCCAGGACTATATCGTAACCACCTATGCTGGCATAACCGGTAATAATTGCTTCCCGCAAACCCGATTTCTGCTCCGCCTTCTCCAGCTTTTCTTCGTAACCTGGAAAGTCCAGGATGTTAATGGAGGCAAGCCCGCCATTAAATTCTTGAAAGCTGCCGCTATCCACTATAAGCTCAATCCGCTGTCCTGCGCTCATGGTAAAATGATGCTTGCATTTAGCACAAACCCGGTAGTTCTCCGCCAAGGTTTCTTCCGACACCCGGGCCGAACAACTGGGACAAGTGCTGGACAAATTCGGCTTTATTGGAGTTTGCGAATGGTCCATATTAGGATTTATGGCGAAAAATTTTTTCCTGGTAAAGGTATTCTTTATCATTTAATCAGCTTGGCCCTCCTTACCGGCCAGGGCAAACAAGAATTCACCCCCACAAACTGTCTGGTCGTCTATTTTGATACTGCTCTTCCCTTTGCCGATATTACCCTTCATATTCGAAAATTCTGTAGTTATTATCAATGTATCACCAGGTACCGCCAGGCGTTTAAAACGGATTCGGTCCACTCCTGCCAGATATGCCAATTGTCCCTGGTATCTTTCATCACTTAAAATGGCACAGGCTCCTACCTGCGCCATCGCTTCAATCATCAACACACCTGGCATTACCGGACTCCCGGGAAAATGGCCGATAAAAAATGGCTCATTAATCGTCACATTTTTTATTCCCACGGCTTTTTCACCAGGCACCATTTCTATTATTCTATCCACCAGTAAAAATGGATAACGGTGGGGAAGCACCTTCATAATGGCCTCTATATTCATTTCTGTACTCATTTTCTTATCCCCTACCTTAGTTTACGAATTATCAACGCAGCATTATGGCCCCCAAAACCCAGGGAGTCAGAAAGCACTACATTCAACTGCTGCTGCCGCGGCCCTTCGGGAACATAGTCCAGATCACAAAGCGGATCAGGGGTTTCCAGATTTAATGTGGGAGGAACGGTATTATGCGCCATGGCCAGGGTGCTGGCAATCAGTTCAATAGCTCCGGCCGCTCCCAGCATATGTCCGGTATTAGCCTTGGTAGAGCTTACCATTAGTTTGGAGCTATGCGCTCCAAAAACATCTTTGATCGCTTTGGTTTCCACCTGGTCATTGAGATCGGTACCAGTCCCATGTGCATTAATGTAGTCTACCTCTTCGGGTTTAAGGCCCGCCTCATTCAAGGCCATGCGAAAAGCCAGTGCCGCACCGCGGCCCTCCATATCCGGCTGAACGACATGAGCTGCATCAGCAGTAGCACCATAACCGATCAATTCGGCATAAATATGTGCACCGCGTTTTAGGGCGTGTTCCATTTCTTCCAGCACCAGAATACCTGCCCCTTCACCCATTACAAATCCGTTGCGATTGAGATCAAAAGGCCGGCAAGCTTTGAGCGGTTCCTCATTGGCCGTGGACAAGGCTTTCAAGGCACAAAAACCACCAATCCCCACCGGGGTTACTGATGCCTCCGTACCACCGCTGATCATAACATCGGCTTTGTCATTTTTAATCAGTTGGAAAGCTTCTCCCACAGAATTACTGCCTGAGGCACAGGCAGTAACGGTACAGCCGTTAGGCCCTCTTACCCCCAGCATAATAGCCACCTGACCAGCGGCCATATTGGAAATCATCATCGGTATAAAGAAAGGACTGAGAGAACCCACCCCTTTCTGCAGCATAACTGCATGCTGTTTTTCAAAGGTCTCGATACCGCCTATTCCCGATCCAATCCAAACCCCTATCCGGTCTGCATCTTCCGGTTTGATTGACAGCTTTGCATCTTCCACCGCAATACGGGCAGCAGCACAGCCATATTGTACAAAAAGGTCCATGCGTCGGGCCTCTTTGCGCGGAATATAATCTTGAACCTGGAAATTCTTCACCTGTGCAGCTATCTTGGCAGGAAAATCGGTCGTATCAAAGCGATCAATAGCTGCGATACCGCTTCTTCCTTCCATAAGCTGCGACCAGAACTCCCCTTTGTTATGTCCGATTGGGGAAACCATCCCCAGACCGGTAATTACTACACGGCGACCGGGCATAATATCACCTCTCTGTTAAGCGTTAAGCCGGGCTTCAACATAATCAACCACTTGCTGAACGGTTTTTAACTTGGCAGCTTCTTCTTCAGGAATCTGAATGTCAAACTGCTCCTCCAGCAGCATGAGCATCTCCACGATATCCAGAGAATCGGCCTCCAGGTCTTCCGCAAACTTTGATTCCAACTGGATATCCTCCTCCGGGATATCTTTGATTTCCACAATGATTTTTCTTAACTCTTCAAATACTGACATTCTAATATCCTCCTTCATTTTTTAGGATGTTATTTATACTACACTATCTTACAAAGATGATAAACAGCCGTCAACCCGGATAAGCTGTCCGCTGATATAGGAAGCGCCAGGTGAAGCCAGGAAAGCGGCTGCATTGGCTACATCTTCCGGAGTCCCCAGCCTGCCTACGGCAATACCGGACAACATTTTGGCCTTTTGTTCCTCAGTAAAGCCAGCCGTCATATCGCTCTGGATAAAACCGGGTGCAATAACATTGGCAGTAATACCCCGGGCCCCATATTCCTTGGCAATGGAAAAGGTCAAGCCCAGCAATCCTGATTTGGATGCCGCGTAATGAACCTGCCCGGCATTGCCTCCAATTCCTACCACCGATGATATGTTAATAATACGGCCATAGCGCTTTTTCATCATATATTTGACTGCGGCGCGGCTGCAGTAAAAAGCAGAACTCAGATTGGTACTTATTATGTCTTCCCATTCCGCATCACTGATACGCAAAAGCAATTGATCTTTGTTTATCCCGACATTGTTGACCAGCACATCGATTTGCCCGAATTCCTTGGCTACCTTATCCACCATGCTTTGAGCAGCAACCGGTTTCGATACATCAGCACCCACCAGCATTCCATTGCTGCCGGCAGCTTCGATTTCCTGCAATACATCCTCAGCCTGTTGCAGATTGGCCTGATTGGTTTCCGGCAGGGCGTCCGGACTATCATAGTAATTTACTGCCACCCGGTAGCCTTCCCGGGCAAATTGCAGAGCTATAGCCCGCCCGATTCCCCGTGAGCTGCCAGTTACCAGCACAGTTTTTCCATTCATAGCGATCCCACCTTTTCCAGCATCTTTGCCAAACTTTTAAGGTCTTCCACCTGACCCAGTACCCGGTTGCGATCAATTTTTTTAATCAGCCCTGAAAGGGTTGAACCCGGGCCTATTTCAATAAAATAATCTACTTGCTCCATCATATATCTTACACTCTGCTCCCACAAAACCGGAGAAAACAATTGTTGCACCAGGAGACTGGTGAACTGCGCAGCTCCGTTGGCTTGAGCATTTACATTGCTGACTACCGGAACCATAGGTTCCTGCCACTGGATAGCGTTTAAATACGGTTCGAGCCTGGCGGCTGCTTCGCTCATCAATGTGCTGTGGGATGGAACACTGATCGCCAGCGGCACCGCCCTTCCACCGCCAGCCTTAATAGTTGCAATTGTGCTCATTACCGCATCCCGGGCCCCGGAAATCACCAGTTGACCAGGACAGTTGTAATTAGCTATCGCTACATTACCTCCCGTTTGCAGGCACGCTTCTTTTACCCGGTCGGGATCAAGGCCGACCACTGCAGCCATAGCCCCTTCACCCGGCGGAACTGCTTCCTGCATGAGCCTGGCCCGGTTCTGAACCAGGGGCAGCGCTTCGGCCAAACTCACTGCACCAGCTGCTGCCAATGCGCTATATTCTCCCAGACTAAGTCCGGCCATCATCGTTGCTTTTATCCCATGCTTTTTAACCACTTCATAAGCAGCTATGCTGGTGGCAAGCAACGCCGGCTGAGCAAACTCGGTTTTATTTAGTTGTGCTTCGGGACCGGCAAAGCAAAGCTCACTCAGTTTATATCCCGAAATTTGATCTGCCTGGCTAAATACCGCGGCAGCTTCGGCAAAGTTTTCCGCCAGCTCCTTGCCCATACCTGCGTATTGTGCTCCCTGCCCGGGGAAAACGAATGCTAATCTTGGCTCTGACATGCGATACCTCCCAAAAGACTCTTAACTCTACACGCATCTTTTATAACATCCAGTACGATTTCCTCAGCACTCTGCACCTTGCTGACCAGGCCGCAGATTTGTCCTGCCAGCACACTGCCCTCATCCACTTTGCCTTCTACGGCAGCAGCAGGATAACGGCCCCGCCCCAGTTCTTCAAGTTCTTCCTTACCGGCACCTGTTTTTTCGAGCTTCAGATACTCACGGGTAAACCGATTATGAATAGCCCGCACCGGATGACCGGTAGCCTGACCACAGACGAGGGTATCACGGTCTTTGGCCTTAATTACCTTTTCGCGATAAGCATCGCTGACATTGCATTCTTCAGCGCAAATGAATCTGGTTCCCATCTGTACGCCCTGGGCTCCCAGTGCCAGGGCCGCCATAAATCCGCGGCCATCTGCAATACCGCCGGCCGCTATAACTGGTACTTCGACCGCGTCCACCACCATGGGAACCAGACACATGGTAGTCATTTCACCTATATGGCCGCCCGATTCTGTTCCTTCAGCAATAATCGCCGCCGCCCCCAGACGGCTGAGCCGTTTAGCCAGGGCTACCGATGCTACCACCGGAATCACTTTAACCCCGGCTTGCTTGAGCGTTTCCATATAAGGACCGGGATTTCCCCCGCCGGTGGTTACCACCGGAACCTGCTCCTCAATGATTAGTTTCACCAGTTCCTCAATATTAGGAGCCGCCAGCATCAAGTTTACCCCGAAGGGCTTGGTGGTATGCCGGCGCACCGTGTCTATTTCCTGTTTGAGCCAGTCCCGTTGCGCCCCGGAGGCACCAATTACCCCAAGCCCGCCAGCCTGCGAAACAGCAGCGGCCAGCCGCCCTCCGGCGATCCATGCCATAGCTCCCTGAATCAATGGATATTCAATATTAAGTAAATCACATAGCTGTGTCTTAAAATACATCCTAATCCCTTCCCCAGCGTAACAACACACCACCATAAGTCAGTCCGGCCCCGAAAGCTACCATTAATACCAAGTCACCCGGCTTAAGCCGTCCTTCCTGATCGGCCATTGACAAACCCACCGGAATGCAGGCAGCCGACATATTGCCAAACTGCTGGACATTTATTACCGTTTTCTCAACCGGAATATTCATGCGTTTCATAGCTGTCCTTATTATTCGTATATTGGCTTGATGGGGTATAAGGAGATCTACATCCTTGTATTCCAAACCGGAACTGGATAGCAGTCTTTCACTGATTTTTACCATGATTTTAGTAGCAAAACGGAATATTTCATTGCCATCCATCTTTATATAATGCAAGCGCTGATCAACCGTCTCATGACTGGCCGGCATGGCTGAACCGCCAGCCGGCATATAGAGATGTTTGCCACCTGATCCTTCGGCACCCAGATAGCTTTCTATAATGCCGGGACCTGAATCTCCTTTGCCTAGAACTGCCGCACCCGCTCCATCACCAAAAATTACGCAGGTATTGCGGTCAGTATAATCGGTGAATTTGGAGCAAAGATCGACCCCCACCACCAGAACGTACCGGTAGGCAGGAGTGAGGAGAAATTTCTCGGCCACCGTCAGGGAATAAACAAATCCGGTGCAGCCAGCCTCCAGGTCGAAAGCCCCTGCATTAACAGCTCCTAAACGGTCTTGGATGATACAGGCAGTAGAAGGGAAAGGCATATCGGGGCTAGCAGTGCCCACGATTATTAAATCCAGTTGTTCGGCGGTAATTCCGGAGCGTTCCAGAGCCATTTCGGCAGCTATAAAAGAAAGGTCGGAACTCTTGGTATGTTTATCAGCAATTCTTCTTTCGAGGATTCCAGTTCTTTCCACAATCCATTCGTGGCTGGTGTCCACCATTTGTTCAAGTTCTTTATTATCGAGTATTCTTTCGGGATAAGCGTGTCCCATTCCCAGTATCTGAGCCTTCAATAAATGCACCACCTTGCCATCATATCTGATTTCACGGGCCTCAGACCCGTGCACAAGCCTGTATAAATGCATCGCATAAGATATTTAACCAATAGAACCCAGAAAAGTCAAGAGTTTTCGCAATTGCGCGACAATTGCGCCTTCACCTGTAAAATGTTTTAATTTGAATATTGGATTTTTAAATATTGTTTTATTATAATTAATTTCAGGACATAATGAAAGTAATATTTATTATATTTGTTAATTTTTTACTATTTCTAAGGAGGTTATTCGTTTGCTGCTGCCAGAATTGAAAATTGGTCATTTAATTCCCAAATTCCCCATTATACAAGGTGGGATGTCGGTAAGAGTATCAACTGCGCCTCTCGCCGCTGCAGTTGCCCGCTCAGGAGGCATAGGGGTAATCGGTGCTACCGGTATAGACCTTGCCGAATTAAAGGATGAAATCCGTAAAGCCAGGGCTCTGGCCGGCAATGGTATTATTGGTGTTAATATCATGTTTGCGGCTCGCCAGTTTGCCGACCTGGTACATACAGCCATAGACGAAAAGATTGATATAATCTTTACCGGTGCCGGTTTTTCCCGGGATATTTTTAAATGGGCCAAAGGCACGGATACCGAGATAGTCCCTATCGTCTCCTCCGCCAAAGCTGCCCGCCTGGCTGAAAAGTCAGGAGCCCCGGCGGTTGTTGCCGAAGGTTTTGAAGCGGGGGGCCATCTGGGAACGGACCGTTCGATCAAGGAAATTGTTCCCGAAATAGTAGCCACGGTAAAAATTCCGGTGGTAGCAGCAGGCGGAATAGTCAATGGCCAGGACATGGCAGAGATGATTAAACTGGGGGCCAGCGGGGTGCAAATGGCCACTCGCTTTGTACTGAGCGAGGAATGCGATGTTGCTGATGAATACAAACAGATGTATCTCAATGCCAAGGCAGAAGATGTCGTGATCATCAAAAGCCCGGTTGGAATGCCCGGACGAGCCTTACGCAATAATTTTATTGAAAGGGTTGAACAAGGCTCAGCAGATCTCGAACCCGAGGATTGCGATGCCTGCTTAAAAAACTGCTCCCAGGATTACTGCATTCTGCAGGCATTGACCAATGCCAAGGACGGGCTGGTACAACAAGGAGTCGTTTTTGTCGGCCAAAATGTTTTCAAGATCAAAGAAATCCTTCCCGTCTCGGTTATATTCGATAGAATATTAGCCGAATATGCCGCCGCGCAATGATAAGAAATAAATTCAGCTATATACAAGACAGCCGGCTTTAATCAGCCGGCTGTTTTGGTTTTTCTTTCTTGAATCTGAGGATTCAGTCATACAAAAGTAGCTATAATCATTAGCATATTTCTCATTTTACCGACTAGCTTCGACTGCCCGGAATACTAATTTGCATACGTGTTTGATACGTGTATAATTAATTCATGAGGTGAGGTTATTGAAACGCAGGGAGTTAATAAAAAGGCTGGAAAATGCGGGATGGATTCTAATAAATGGTTCAAAGCATGATATGGTAAAGCATCCCGACAGATCTGGTATTAAAATCCCCATCCCCCGACATCCGGAAATCAATGAGTATACTGCAAAGCAAATACTCAAAGAGGCCGGATTAAAATAGCTTTCACTCTTAATCTTTAATTGTAGCCTTGAAAGGAGTTTTATTATGAAATACGTTTACCCCGCTATTTTAAAACCTCTTGTAAATGGCGAATATGCCGTTAAAGTCCCTGATTTACCTGGCTGCATAACCTGTGGGAAGGATTTGCCTGACGCATTGGATATGGCTCAAGATGCAATATCAATGTGGCTATGTGATGCAGAGAACAACCAGGAAACTATCCCCTCAGCATCAAATGTTTCTTGCTTAAGCCATGATGAAGATGAATTTACTACTCTTATCCCAGCCGATACCATTCAATATCGTAACTCAAATGACAATCGCGCCATAAAAAAGACTCTGACCATTCCAAACTGGTTAAATACCAAAGCTGAAAAGGCCGGGATCAACTTTTCCCAAACTCTCCAAAAGGCATTAAAGCAACAATTGGACATTATTGAGTAAAAAACCAGAAGTCAAGGATATAGGTTACAGGTCACTGCCAGGAGTACATTCGACAACTTAAGCAGAACTAATAAGAGACCTCTCACTAGTCGGTTGATCTATCTAATGAGAGGTCTCAAAAAATTCACCTATATCTCGGGCATTAGTAGCGACTTATTACATCATGCCGCCCATGCCGCCCATGCCGCCCATGCCACCGCCGGGAGGCATGCCCTTCATTTCATCTTCGCCTGGTGCTTCACTTACTACGGCTTCGGTAGTAAGAACCATGGCGGAAATGCTGGCTGCATTCTGTACAGCGGAGCGGGTAACCTTAGCCGGGTCAATAATTCCCGCCGCAATCATGTCTTCATAAATACCGGTCAGAGCATTGTAGCCAATGCCGACCGCAGCTTCTTTAACCTTTTCCACGACTACGGAACCTTCTACACCGGCATTATTGGCAATCTGGCGCAGGGGTTCTTCCAGAGCTTTCTTAACCAGCTTGACACCGGTATATTCATCGCCTTCGGCTTCAACCTTTTCAATCGCGGCAATGGCATTGATTAACGCTACGCCACCACCGGATACAATGCCTTCTTCCACGGCAGCCTTGGTGGCAGCCAGGGCATC
This sequence comes from Syntrophomonadaceae bacterium, assembly GCA_028692415.1. Classification (GTDB taxonomy): domain Bacteria; phylum Bacillota; class Syntrophomonadia; order Syntrophomonadales; family Syntrophomonadaceae; genus JAQUBU01. The sequence goes on from JAQUXM010000049.1 coordinate 14,763, forward strand.
CTCGATGCGATGTTTCTTCTCTTTCAGTTCGGTTTCGGTAGCTGCTCCAACCTGGATAACTGCTACACCACCGGATAACTTGGCCAGTCTTTCCTGCAGTTTTTCTTTATCATATTCGGACTCAGTTTCATCCAACTGTTTCTTAATGTTGGCACTTCTGGCTTTGATTTCATCTTCGGAGCCGGCTCCGTCAACAATGATCGTCTCATCTTTCTTAACTACGATCTGGCGGGCTTTACCCAGCATTTCCAGGCCTACATTTTCCATCTTGATGCCCAGTTCCTCAGTTGCTACCTGACCTCTGGTCAGAACTGCGATATCTTCCAGCATGGCTTTTCTTCTTTCGCCAAAAGCCGGGGCTTTAACCGCTACGCAATTAAAGGTGCCGCGCAGTTTGTTGACTACCAGGGTAGCCAGGGCTTCGCCTTCGATATCTTCAGCAATCAACAATAAGGGCTTGCCGGTCTGCACAACTTTTTCAAGTACCGGCAGGATTTCCCCGATGACGGATATTTTCTTATCGCTGATTAATATATAGGGATCATCCAGAACTGCTTCCATCTTCTCAGCATTGGTAATCATATATGGAGAGATATAGCCCCGGTCAAAATTCATACCTTCGACAACATCCAGGGAAGTGCCTACGGATTGTGATTCTTCAACGGTAATAACGCCATCCCGGCCTACTTTTTCCATGGCATCGGCAATCAATTGTCCAATATCGCTATCATCAGCGGAAATAGCTGCTACCTGGGCAATGGCTTCCTTGGATTCTACCGGCTTGCTAATGGCTTTGATTTCTTCAACCGCAGCTTTAACTGCCCGGTCGATGCCTTTACGCATAATCATCGGATTGGCACCGGCGGCGACGTTTTTGAGGCCTTCCTTGATCATGGCCTGAGCCAGAACAGTAGCGGTAGTGGTACCGTCACCAGCTACATCATTGGTCTTGATGGCTACTTCTTTAACCAACTGGCAGCCTAAGTTTTCCCACGGGTCTTTGAGGTCAATATCGCGGGCGATGGTAACACCATCATTGGTGATGGTCGGAGAGCCAAATTTACGATCCAAAACAACGTTTCTGCCTTTGGGTCCAAGGGTAACCTTGACTGCATTGGCCAGAGTGTCTACGCCTCTCTCCAGGGATCTTCTAGCATCTTCACCGAATTTTATTTCTTTGGATAACATCTATGTATCCTCCTTTTTTCTTAGTTAAATTTTGCGAGAATATCGCGCGATGACATAATCAAGAATTCTTCGCCGTTGACCTTGACTTCGGTCCCACCATATTTGGAGAATATTACTTTGTCTCCTACGGCTACATCCATGGGAATTCTTTCACCTTTGTCATTTAAAGCTCCCGGACCTACGGCTATAACTTCGGCCTCCTGGGGTTTTTCTTTAGCAGTGTCAGGAACAAATAACCCGCTTTTAGTTTTCTCTTCAGCTACTTCAACTACCTTAACTACCAGACGGTCTCCTAACGGTTGAATCTTCAAGGGTATACCTCCTTTTATTATTGCTTTTTGTTAGCACTCGTTAAATGTGAGTGCTAACATCTAACTATAATATTAGGCAAGACCTTGCAAGTATTCAAATCGGATTACCTGCTAAATCTGCCCAATATTTTCGATTACTATTATGCTCCTGTATTTTTCTTTTTATACCTCTTAAATGCACCTTTTTTTGAAATTCATCTCTAAAAAGTTAGAAAGCGGCCCCCCAACCGGGAATTCTCCGCTTCCTCTTCATTACATGCTACTAATTCAGCCTATTTAGCCTTGACCACATTCAACCGCACTTCCCACCAGTATGTCCAGCGCATGATCCATTACCGGCAGCACTGCTTCCAGGGACTCTCTCACTCCCTTTACACTGCCGGGAAGATTAATAATCAAGGTTTTACCTCTAATCCCGGCCACTGCCCGGGATAACATAGCTTTCGGGGTTTGCTGCAAACCATAAAACCGCATGGCTTCCGGGATGCCAGGAACCAGCTTTTCAATTACCTCCAGGGTGGCGTCGGGAGTTACATCCCGGCTGGAAAACCCTGTTCCTCCCGAAGTTAAGATTAGATTGAGGGCTAAATCATCGCAGGCCTTAATTAGCCGGTCTGCAATGATCTCCTTTTCATCCGGGATTATCTCATAATAGTCAACCTTGTACTCATCACCCAGCAGGTCTTTAATCTGCTGCCCGCTGCGGTCTTCTCTTTCGCCCTTGGAGCCCTTGTCACTCATTATTAATATTCCT
>JAQUXM010000050.1:0-8391 GCA_028692415.1 Syntrophomonadaceae bacterium
ATGAGTATGGAGGGTATTATTTGCGCTTTTGGATAGCTATGTTGATGGTATTTGTTCTGGATAGAGCCAGCAAATGGTGGGTAACTACACATTTTGGCTTAACCGAAAGCCATGAATTATGGGATGGAATCTTATACTTAACCTACGTTGAGAACCATGGGGCTGCCTTTGGTATTTTGCAAGGTCATTCCTGGTTTTTTCTTTTGTGTGGCATAGGGGTAATCGCTGGCCTCAGCTTCTATAATGCCAGATATCAAGTGCCCAACCCGGTGCGTATAATTATTGGAGTACTGGCCGGGGGGGCTTTGGGAAATTTGTTTGACCGCTATTGGTACGGGCATGTGATAGATTTCCTCGATCTCAGGTGGTGGCCGGTTTTTAATGTTGCGGATATAGCAATAGTATGCGGGGGTATGTTATTGCTGGGGTATTTTTTCTGGGAAGAGAGAAACGAGGCACGTAATGGAAACCATAAACTTGATCCTAATTGAAGAAGATATGGAAGGTGAAAGACTGGATGCTCTGATAGCTGAGCAGCTGGATCATCTTTCCCGGTCGCTGGTTAAAGATCTGATCGAGAATAAAAAGATTAGTGTTAATGGCAAGCTGTGCAAGGCCAGTTACCGGGTAAAAACCGGCGATGAGATAACGGTAATGATCCCGGAACCTCAGGAAATAGCCCTCGCAGCCCAGGATATACCGTTGGAGATCATCTATCAGGACCAAGATTTAGTCGTGGTTAATAAACCCAAGGATATGGTGGTTCATCCTGCGCAGGGTAATTGGGACAATACCATGGTGAATGCGCTGTTGTTTCATATTAAAGACCTGTCAGGGATTAACGGCAGCTTGCGGCCCGGGATCGTACATCGTTTGGACAAGGATACTTCAGGCTTAATGGTGGTAGCTAAAAATGACCGGGCGCATCGTGATCTGGCTGAACAAATAAAGGAGCATAGCATAAAAAGAGAATATATTGCGCTGGTTAACGGTACAATAAAAGAAAACCTGGGGACTATAGATGCACCCATTGGACGCAGCAAAACCGACCGGAAAAAAATGGCGGTAGTAGCTGACGGACGACCGGCTATAAGCAATTACCAGGTTCTGCAGCGCTATCCAAACTATACTCTGGTTAAAGTGAGGCTGGAAACCGGTCGTACCCATCAGATCAGGGTGCATTTTGCTTATATCCGGCATCCGGTAGTTGGCGATGGGGTTTATGGCTCGGGGAAAAAGCACTTTGGACTTGAATCCCAGGCTTTGCATGCTTGCACGCTTGGCTTCAAGCATCCGGGCACTGGTGAATATATGGAATTCAACAATGAACTGCCGCAGTATTTTAGAGTAATCCTGGACCAATTGGCTGAAAAACATTGACATTATTTTTCGCCTTGGATAAAATTTATTAAATACCTTTAAGTTGGCCCCGAGAGGCTAGCAAGGGATAATGGGATGATTATGCCTGCTGCTGGCCTTTTATGGATCACTGGCAGGCTTTTGTATTTATAGGGTTAGGAGGTTTTTGCAGTGCAGTTGCGCGATAAGAATGCCATCATGGATGAGATGGCCATGAAAAGAGCCCTTACCCGTATCGCCCATGAAATAATTGAGAGAAACAAAGGTGTAGAAAATGTGGCCTTGATCGGAATCCGCCGCCGGGGAGGTCCTTTGGCCCAGCGCCTGGCGGCCCGCATCGAAGAAATTGAAGGTATCAAGGTGCCGGTGGGAATTCTGGATATTACGCTGTACCGGGATGACCTGACCACCTTGAGTTCACAGCCTCAGGTGCATCGTACGGAGGTTAGCTTCGATATAAATGGCAAAGATCTGATATTGGTGGATGATGTCCTGTATACCGGTAGGACAGTTCGAGCAGCCATGGATGCACTGATTGATCTGGGCCGGCCCCGATGTATTCAACTGGCGGTGCTGGTTGATCGAGGGCATCGGGAACTGCCCATTAAGGCCGATTTTATCGGCAAGAACGTACCCAGTTCCAAACAGGAAATTATAGCGGTTTATGTACAGGAACTGGATGGAAAAGATGGAGTACTTATTCAGGAAATTGTAGATTCGTAGCTCATACCCTTTAATCTGGTCCCGAGAGGCTGGCAAGGGAAATGACCTGGAATTAGCTTGAAGCTTTCCTTGCCTATTAGCGGGGAAGGCTTTTTTGTTTGTAGCAATATGGTTTGCGATTGAAGAAAGGAGGCCGGGAATTTGAATTTGGAACAGCGAAAAGATTTGTTAGGACTTCGGGATATGAGCCGGGAAGAAATAGAGCTTATTCTCGACACCGCCATACCCATGAAAGATGTTATTGGACGGGATATCAAGAAGGTGCCTACCTTGAGAGGCAAAGCCATGGTAACCGTATTTTATGAAAACAGCACGAGGACCCGAACCTCATTTGAACTGGCCGGCAAATACCTGAGTGCCGATACTGTAAACCTGGCGGTATCCACCAGCAGTGTGCAGAAAGGGGAGAGCTTGCGGGATACCATTAAGACCATGGAAGTAATGGGCTTTGATCTGATGGTGATCAGGCACGCTATGAGCGGAACCCCGCATTATGTGGCACGCAATACCCGGATGCGGGTAATCAATGCTGGCGATGGTACTAATGAACATCCCACCCAGGCATTATTGGATATGTATACGATCAAAGAGAAAAAAGGCACCCTGGAAAATTTGAAGGTCGCTATTGTTGGCGATATTCTGCATAGCCGGGTGGCACGCTCCAATATCTACGGCCTGAATAAATTTGGCTGCGAGGTCCGGGTGGTTGGACCCTCAACCCTGATGCCGCCCGAAATCGAAAAACTGGGGGTAAAGAGTTATTACAGCCTGGATGAGGCCATCAGCGGGGTAGATGTAATTAATGTTTTAAGGATTCAAAAGGAGCGGCAGCAGAGTGGGCTTTTCCCTTCCCTGGATGAATATGCCCGGCTGTTTATGGTGGGTTCCAAGCGCTTGGCGAAAGCCAAGGACGATGTGCTGGTGCTCCATCCCGGTCCAGTCAATCGGGGTGTGGAAATCTCCAGTGAACTGGCGGACAGCAGCCAGGCTTTGATTAACGAGCAAGTAACCAATGGCGTAGCCGTAAGGATGGCGCTATTGTTTCTCATGATGGGAGGTGTCCGGGATGAAATTAATAATTAAAAATGGAAGGCTAATAGACCCGGCCAATAATCTTGATGGGCTGCTGGATATCCTGATTGAAGACGGTAAAATTGCTGCTATTGCAGAAAACCTGATGTCAGCTGATGCCCAGCTTGTCGATGCCAGCGGCAAAATAGTCTGTCCGGGTTTTATTGATATGCATGTGCATTTAAGAGAGCCTGGTTTTGAATACAAGGAAGATATAGCTAGCGGCAGCAGAGCAGCTGCAGCCGGTGGATTTACTACTATTTGCGCCATGCCCAATACCGATCCCCCGGTGGATAATTCGGTTACGGCCAGTTTTATTGTAGAGCGCGCCAAAAAGCTGGGAATTGTCAATGTGCTGCCGATAGGCGCTATCACCAAAAAACAGGCCGGCCAGGAATTAAGTGCAATTGCGGAATTGATCGAGGCTGGTTGTGTTGCTATTTCCGATGATGGCAAGCCGGTAGCCCGGGCCGATATCATGCGTAATGCCCTGGAATATGCCAAGATGTTTAATCTTCCGGTGCTATCCCATTGTGAAGATATTGATTTGGCCCGAGGCGGGTTGATGCATGAAGGATATTTTTCAACGATCTATGGTTTGCGTGGCATTCCTGCGGCAGCGGAAGAGCTTATGGTCGCGCGGGAAATCATACTGGCGGAATTAACGGATGCCCATGTCCATATCTGCCATGCGTCCACCCGGGGCAGCATGGATTTAATTCGCAAGGCCCGGGCCCAGGGAATAAAAGTCAGCTGTGAAGTTACACCCCATCATTTAACCTTGAGTGATGAAGTAGTCGGCAGCTATGATACAGATACCAAGGTGAACCCCCCCTTGCGTTCCAGCGAACATATAGAAGCATTAAGAGCAGCTTTGCAGGATGGTACGGTGGATTGCATAGCTACCGACCATGCCCCGCATCATTTTGAAAGCAAGGATTGTGAATATGAACTGGCATCATTCGGTATATCGGGATTGGAAACCGCAGTGGCGGTAATTATGGATCAGCTGGTTAAGCCCGGAGCCCTGGGGATAAACCAGATGGTAAGCTTGTTTGCCACCGGACCAGCCCGGGTGCTGGGCATCGACAAGGGCAGTCTGGCATTAGGCCAGACTGCCGATATCACTATCATTGACCCCCAGGCCACGAAAAAGGTAAACCCCAATAATTTTTATTCCAAAGGCAGGAATACACCTTATAAGAATATGGAACTAACGGGGTGGCCTTGGATGACGATAGTGAATGGAAATGTTGTGTGTCGCGAAGGAATGGTGATTTAGTGAAAGGTTATCTGGTTCTGGAAAATGGCCGGGTATTTACCGGCAAATTACTTAACAACTGTTGAATGGCCGGGGGCGAAGTAGTTTTTAGTACTGAGGGCTATCCGGATTACAGTGAAACGGATTTTTCTTTGATGATTTTGTAAACAGTCTATGAATCTGGGAGGTTAGTATATTATGCCCCTTAAAGAAGGCTTAACAAAGGTTTTGGTAATTGGCTCGGGTCCGATCATCATCGGACAGGCGGCAGAGTTTGACTATGCAGGCACTCAGGCTTGCCGCGCCCTTAAAGAAGAAGGCATCGAAGTGGTGCTCTTAAACAGCAACCCGGCGACCATAATGACCGATAGCAATATTGCCGATCATGTATATTTCGAACCTATAAATATCGATACTGTAAGCAGAATTATTGCCAAGGAAAAACCCGATGGCATTATCGCAAATCTGGGTGGACAGGTTGGACTTAACATGGCTCTGGATTTGGACAAAGCAGGTATATTGGCCGAGACCGGAGTACCTCTTCTGGGCATGCCGCTGGAAGCAATTGCCAGGGCCGAGGATAGGGAATTATTCAAGCAGACCATGCAGGAAATAGGGGAACCGATTCCTGATAGCGACATAGTACACAGCATTGAAGAAGCCGTGGCTTTTGCCAATAAAATCGGCTACCCGTTAATCGTCAGACCGGCCTATACACTTGGTGGAACCGGGGGTGGTACCTGCAGCAATGAACAGGAATTGCGCAATACGGTGGCCAAGGGTTTAAAAAGCAGCCCCATCAAACAGGCTTTGATCGAGAAAAGTGTAGCCGGTTACAAAGAGATTGAGTTTGAAGTAATGCGAGATGCCAATGACAACTGCATAACCATTTGCAGTATGGAAAATATTGATCCGGTGGGCATTCACACCGGTGACAGCATCGTGGTGGCCCCGGCCCAAACCCTGACTGATGAGGAATATCAGATGCTCCGGGCGGCCTCCTTGAAAATTATCCGTTCCTTGAAAATTGTGGGAGGCTGCAATGTCCAATACGCATTGGACCCTTTTAGCAAAATATACTACGTAATTGAGGTAAACCCGCGGGTAAGCCGGTCCAGTGCGCTAGCCTCCAAGGCCACTGGCTATCCGATTGCCAAAGTAACCACTAAACTGGCCATTGGCTATACCCTGGATGAGATTCCCAATGCGGTAACCGGTAAAACCACGGCTTGCTTCGAACCGGCTATAGATTATGTGGTACTCAAAGTACCGCGCTGGCCTTTTGACAAGTTTGTATTTGGTGACCGTATGCTGGGAACCCAGATGAAGGCAACCGGAGAAGTTATGGCCATAGACCGAAGCTATGAAGCGGCTTTCTTAAAATCCATACGCTCCTTGGAAATCGGGATAACCGGTCTGCGCCTGCCGGAGTTGCAAACGCTGGAAAATGAAGAACTGCGCAAGCGTCTTAAATATGCTGATGATGAAAGAACCTTTATTATAGCCGAAGCCTTCAGCCGGGGATTTACGATTGATGAACTATGGGAAATAACCCAGATCGATAAATATTTCTTGAAAAAAATGAAGAATATCATTAGCTTTGCTGGCGTTTTAAAAGAGCAGAACTTGGATACCGAGCTGCTCAAAGAAGCTAAAAAAATGGGATTTTCCGATTTTGAAATAGCCAAAATTAAAGGCTTAAAAGAACTGGAGGTTCGTGAACTAAGGAAAGCAGCTGGAGTTGTTCCTACCTATAAATTGGTTGATACTTGTGCAGCGGAGTTCGATGCGCTTACACCATATTTTTATTCCTGTTATGAAGAGGAGAACGAAGCTACACATGACCCGGAAGCCCGAAAAGTCCTGGTTATCGGTTCAGGACCGATTCGCATCGGGCAGGGGGTGGAATTCGATTACTGTTCAGTGCACTGTGTCTGGGCTTTACGGGATGCGGGGGTAAAAGCTATAATCGTAAACAACAATCCCGAAACCGTCAGCACTGACTTTGACACCTCAGACCGGCTCTATTTTGAACCGCTTATTTATGAAGATGTAATGAACATTATCGAAGAGGAAAACCCGGAAGGCGTTATCTTGCAATTCGGCGGGCAGACTGCCATCAATCTGGCTAGAGCCCTAAACCAGGCGGGGATAAAAATCCTGGGGACTTCCAATGACAGTATTGACCGGGCTGAGGATCGTGACCGCTTTGATAAAATGGTAGAAAAATTAGGTATTCCTCGTCCCCCGGGAAAAACTGCTTTTTCCGTAGAAGAAGCCTTGAAAATTGCGGATAGAATTGCTTATCCGGTTTTGGTGCGACCTTCCTATGTACTGGGGGGGAGGGCTATGGAGATTGTGTACAATGAAGAAGAACTGGCTCAATATATGGCCACCGCCGTAAAGGTTAACCAGGAACAACCGGTTCTGGTCGACAAGTATCTATTGGGCAAGGAGATAGAAGTTGATGCGGTATGCGACGGTAAGCAAGTCCTGATTCCTGGGATAATGCAGCATATCGAAAGAGCCGGTGTCCACTCCGGCGACAGTATTTCGGTATTTCCGGCTCATGATATTAGCACCATGATCAAACAAAAAGTCGTGGATTATACGATTAAGCTGGCCCTGGAGCTTCAGGTCAAGGGTTTGATAAATATCCAGTTTGTAGAATTTGAAGATGAACTCTATGTTTTAGAGGTTAATCCACGTTCCAGCCGTACAGTTCCCTTTATCAGCAAAGTAACTGGCATACCTCTGGTCAAACTGGGCACTGAAATCCTTTTGGGCAAGAGCTTGAAAGATCAGGGATATGGTGCTGGTTTGCTGTCCGAACCGGATTTTTATGCAGTTAAGGTACCGGTATTTTCGTTTAACAAACTAACCCAGGTTGATATTACCCTGGGACCGGAAATGAAATCCACGGGTGAAGTATTGGGTATAGACAAATCCTTGAAATTTGCGATATATAAAGGACTGCTGGAGGCCGGTGTAAACATCCCGGACAAGGGTACGGTTGTGGCCACTATTGCAGATAAGGATAAAGCAGAAGCGATACCCATTCTTACGGAACTGGCGCAAATGGGATTTAATTTGATTGCGACCGAGGGCACGGCCGCAGCCCTCAGCAAGCAAGGTGTTTCTGTGCGGACCATCAAGAAGATAAAGGAAGGTTCTCCGAACATTGTGGATCTTATTCGCGAAGGCAAAGTGGATTTTGTGGTTAACACGCTGACCCATGGCAGGAATTCATTTTCGGATGGGTTTCAGATTCGCCGGGTTGCGGTAGAATTAAGTGTACCCTGTCTCACCTCCCTGGATACCCTTAAAGTAGTAAAAGATGTTATCCTGGAAGGAAAAATAAATGCTGAAACCGAAATAATGTCACTGCAGGAATATGTGGCTATGGGCAGGACAGACCTTGGCTAAGATGTTAATTTGGTTATAATGGTGAAATATTTATCTCATGATTAGAATTATTAAAGCAAGTCCGGAGGAATGGAAATATGGCTACTATGGAAAAGGCATTGGTTTTAAGCAATAAGAAGCTTGGCGGAGACATGCATGAAATGGAGTTTAAGGCGCCGAACCTAAGCATACAATGTGTCCCAGGGCAGTTTGTGCATATTATTACCGGTCCTGGCTATGACCCATTGCTGCGCAGGCCGATCAGCCTTTATGATATTAATAAAAATACTGGGACCATAAGCCTTTTATACAAGGTTGTTGGTAAAGGGACAGGTCTGCTGTCCAAGGTGGCGGTCAATGAATATCTAGATGTAATGGGACCACTGGGCAGAGGTTTCAGCATTCCCAGTACTCCCCGGAGAACCTTGCTGGTTGGCGGTGGGGTGGGAATCGCACCCCTGGTTTACCTGGCCCGTGAGTTAAAGCAAAAAGCAAATGAAGTTACGGTTTTGTATGGCTGCAGCAGCCAAAGTGAAGCGCCAGCTGCACAGAGATTGCAGAGCATAGGGGTA
>JAQUXM010000050.1:8491-17001 GCA_028692415.1 Syntrophomonadaceae bacterium
AAGAAACTGTTTTGCAGTTTCTTCCGATGTTTAAATAAAAAGGCGTAGATAAAAAGAAAATGGCCTTTTTACGGCCATTGAAAATAGTGAATAACTGTTAAGGTCTTGCCAACATAGCAAGTATAACAAAGGCTTATTAACACTGTGTTGGCTTCAGGTTAATTTTTGGTTAAATTAAGTTGATGGGAGGTTAGACCTTTTGAATGAAAGAGGTTCGTCAGCCACAGACCTGGGGGTGAACCTGGGGGGAATCAAGCTGCAAAATCCGGTCACGGTTGCCTCCGGAACTTTTGGCTATGGCCGCGAATATGAAGATTATCTTGATATCGCCAAGATAGGTGCGGTAATCGTCAAGGGAACCACGCTGGAAGCCCGGCCCGGCAACCCTGGACCCCGAATTATTGAAACCCCGGCCGGCATGCTGAATGCCATAGGGTTGGAGAACCCCGGCGTGGAGGTTTTCCTGCAGGAATACCTGCCTTATCTTTACGAGAAAAATGTAACGGTTATTGCCAATATAGCCGGTAACACTATCGAAGAATATGCCCTGCTGGCATCCAGGCTGGAAGGCCAGCCGGGAATTGCCGGAATCGAATTAAATATTTCCTGCCCCAATGTAAAGCAGGGGGGACTGCAATTTGGCACTGATCCGGAAACCGTATACCAGGTGGTGAAGGCGGTCAAAGCAGCCAGTTCCTTGCCGGTTGTACCCAAGCTTTCACCCAATGTCAGTGATATAGTGGTTATTGCCAAAGCAGCTCAAGCCGGCGGTGCTGATGCGCTTTCCATGATCAATACCCTGATGGGAATGGCTATAGATGTAAACAAGAGAAAACCGGTTCTGGGCAATGTTTTCGGTGGACTGTCCGGTCCCGCTATTAAACCGGTAGCATTGCGCATGATCTATCAGGTATATAAAGCAGTCGATTTACCCATACTGGGCGGGGGCGGCATCATGAATATTACCGATGCCCTGGAATTCATGATGGCTGGAGCCAGTGCTATATCAATAGGAACCGGTAATTTTGTCAACCCCATGCTGGCGCAGGAAATAGTTGAGGGCTTGGGAAAATATCTAAAGCAGTCAGGCCTGCATAATGTTCAAGAACTGGTAGGAATAGCAGTACAAAAGTAATAAAGGGGTGTGTCCCCTTACACCAAAATGGGGACATTCCCCGAGGGAAGCCTATAACCAATATCTTGTGAGGTATTAACATAAAGCATTTAATAAAGTTAATTAAAGTAATAAAGGGGTGTGTCCCCTTACACCAAAATGGGGACATTCCCCGAGGGAAGCCTATAACCAATATCTTGTGAGGTATTAACATAAAGCATTTAATAAAGTTAATTAAAGTAATAAAGGGGTGTGTCCCCTTACATTAAAGGAGGATGAGTTTTTGGAGGCTAGAGATAGGATTATATTGGCATTGGATGTGGATACCCAGGATCAAGCGATCAATCTGGTGAAGAATTTGGCCCCCTATGTGGGAGCATTCAAAGTGGGAATGCAGCTGTACAATAGCTGTGGACCGGCTATCGTTCAGCGTATCAATGATCTTGGCGGGCGGGTTTTTGTAGACCTTAAGTTCCATGATATACCTAATACGGTGGCAGCAGCGGGCCGGGTTATGACCAGATTAAATTGCTTTATGTTCAATGTTCACGCCGCCGGAGGTAGGGAAATGATGAGCCGGCTGGTAGATGAAGTTAATGATGAAGCCATTAAAATGGGGGTTGAAGCACCTTTGACCCTGGCCGTAACTGTACTCACCAGCATATCTCAGCGGGAGCTTGAAGAAGAGATGCTGGTATCCGGTATGGAGATAAGAGAGCTGGTAGTGAGATGGGCAGTAATGGCCAGGCAATCCGGCATATCCGGCGTAGTTTGTTCACCGCAGGAGATTGCTTATATCCGCAGTGTCTGCGGTCCCAATTTTATAATAGTGACTCCCGGTATCCGTCCTGCCTGGTCGGAAAAGAATGACCAGAAACGAATCACCACACCCAGGCAAGCTTTGGAAATGGGGGCTGATTACATGGTAATCGGCAGGCCGATCATAAAGGCGGATAACCCGGTTGAAGCCGCCCAGAAGATAATTGCCGAATTAGAGGAGGTATAGAAATGGATATAACAGCAGCAACCAAGATATTTGCCGATGCAGGAGCACTATTGGAAGGACATTTTAAGCTAACTTCAGGGAAACATAGCAACCAGTATATGCAGTGTGCTCAGGTTTTGCAATACCCCCATTATACCGAACAACTGGCTGCTGACCTGGCTGCCAAATTCACGGATGACAATATTGAACTAGTGGTAGGTCCGGCTATGGGCGGAATAATCGTAGCCTATGAAGTTGGGCGGCAGTTAAAGGTGCCCGCTATATTTACAGAGCGTCAGGATGGCAAAATGCTGCTGCGGCGCGGATTTACCATAAAACCTGGTCAGCGTGTGCTGGTGGTTGAGGATGTGGTTACTACCGGCGGTTCCGTAATGGAAGTTATTGACATAGTTAGAGAACAGGGCGGCCATGTAGCCGGCGTAGCGGTGCTGGTGGATCGCAGCGGCGGCAGGGTGGATTTCGGCGTAAAACAGGAAGCGGTGCTGGTCATGAATATTCAAGCCTGGGAGGTTGATGAATGCCCGCTGTGCAAGGAAAACAAGATCCCGGCCATAAAACCGGGCAGCCGCAGCTAGTTTTGGAGGTAGAGGTTATTGAAGGTATTTTTAAACGGGCAGGAAATGCAATTTGCGGAAGGCGGCTATGAATATATTTTTATGAAACCATATGAGAAGCACCAGCATAGAATAGTCGAACGCGATAACGGCAAGCTTACATTACAGATCTATGACAACGGGGTGCAGATTCGCACCCTGGTAACCAAGGAGGAAGTTGCTACTCTGATTAACCGCGATGTAGCCATAGATACTAAAAACAATAAAGTATATATCCTGGAAGAAGGCAACAAGGTAAGCAAAAACCCCGACGGCTCCGTCGAGGTGAGTTGAAGCTGAGAGCAAGTGGGGACAGGGGGACAAGGTTCCTGTCCCCCTGTCCCGCCCTGTCCCCACTTGCTAATCGTTGCTGGTCAATATTTGTTTAATCCGTTCCGCAAGCGGGTTGGCCATTATGGTCCAGTAGCTGTCGTATATGACCATTCCCGGTTTGGCCCCTCCCGGTTTGCGCACATTGGAACGGAAGGTATAATCTACCGGTACCTTTTCAGATTGCCCGGCTTTGCTGAAATAGGCCGCAAGTCCTGCGGCTTCTTCCAGAGTATGATCAGGAACATCATCTATAAGCTTGATTTCTTTGGGCAGCTTGATTATTACGTGGGTACCGGGGATTTGCTGGGCATGCAGCCAGAGATCCTGCTTATCTGCTTGTTTCAGCGTTAGAAGATCATTTTGACGATTATTTCGCCCCACCAGCATTACCAGCCCATCTGAGGAGATGAATTGGCGGGGCTGGCTTTTTTCGGCGGGTGTGCGCGAACGGCGCTCCTTTTGATATCCTTCTTTCTCTAATTCATCCATAATTTCATGGACTTCTCCAGGGCTTTCAGTTTGTTTTACCAGCACCACAACCGATTCGAGATAATCAATCTCGGCCTGGTTTTTGGCCATCAGGTTTTCCAGGTGTTGCAGTGCTTTTTTGCTTTTATTGTACAACTTATAGTACTTCTGTGCGTTTTGCATTGGCGTATAGCGCGGGTCCAGAGCAATCTCCATGGCTTCACCGGTATAAAAGTTATCTACGATAGCCATGTTCTGGCCCTTGGCAAGCTGGTGTCCATAAACCGTAAGCAATTCTCCCCAAAGCTGATATTTAAGATTCTCATGGGCTTTACTTACATCGCCTTCCTGGTAAAATCTTTTCTTATATGCCTTATCCAAAATCACCTTGATATTTTTAGATAAGGTGACCTTCATTGAATCCAGGCGCACGCTTTGCAGTTTGTAGTGATAAAAAAGATCACAGGCTTCATTAATACTATTGCAGGGATGGAGTCTGCTGGATGATGAAGGAAGAGATATTTCATATACTGCATAATCCAAGAGCAGGTTATGATCATATACGGCAAAGGCTTCAAAACTGCCATTATCAATCCTTTGCAATAATTTTTTAATCGCATCAAATGCCCGGCTGAGCTCATTTTCACCGCACTGTTCTACTGCGAGGTCGGGGTCAAGCCCGCTTCCCATACATATCTCCCGGGCCGAAAAGGGGCTTATCCCGGAAAAAACCTGGAAAATTGCCTTGGCCAGGCTGCTATTTTCCTCTTGCTCCCACATCAGTTTGCTAAAGGTCTCATAACTAGCTTCCAACGGATTGAGCTTGCCCTGTTGCGGTGGAGCTTTATACTCTTTGCCCGGTAATACCTCGCGATAGGAGCTAAGATCACTGCCATACCTTTTTATAGCATCAATAATAATATTGCTTTCTGGATTAACCAGAATAATATTGGAATGCCGTCCCATAAATTCACAGATCAAAAGCTTGTCTTTCCATTCGCGAAAATCATCCAAGGCTTCGATTCTTATATGAATGATACGTTCAAAGTCTAGTTGTTTTATTTCTTTAATTTTGCCGCCTTCCAGATACTTGCGCAGCAGCATGCAAAAAGCGGGCGGTTTACTGGGATTGGCTTTTTTACTGTTATCCAGGTGCATACGTGCCCAACGTGCATTAGCGGAAATCATTAAACGCAAACTGCCCAATCTAAACTGTCTTATGGATAGAGACAGTTCATCTTTTTCAGGTTGATATATCTTATCGATACGAGCATCGAGCAAAAGGGTATTTAATTCGCGGCACAAAGCTCTGATGGTTAAACCATCGAAAGGCATAAAGATTCCTCCTTTGACAGCCAAAGTATAGCACGGTCCCATGGGTATGACAAATTTAAAGCATGATTAATTAAAAGGAATATATATATATAAATCGAATTAAAACTATACAAAGGAATGGGGTGATTTCACAATGACACAGATGGTCAAAGCCCTCTATAAAGATCTGCTTAAACAGGTTTCGGTACTGGAATCATGTAAAAGGGAGATAAGCAGCGAAATACTGTTAACCAAGAAAGGCAAAGCGCGGCTTTCTTTAATATATAATTTTTTAAGCTATGATTTGGATAAACATGAATTGCTGGAACATGCTGCGGTTTTGGCTATTAGCAATAAAGAGGAAATGATGATCGAAGACCTGGAAAAACTCTATATGCATCATGACGGCAAAGAGTTAATCGAAAAAATACGCTCTGAGATAAAGTTAATAAAAAAATTCATGCAGACTATTAATAAAGCGGTCAAGTTTCCAGACGCCAGTTCCTTTTTTGAGCGGCGTATGATACAGGAAATTAGTAAATATGTTTTGGAGCAAGCCAGGTTATACAATATGCTTTAACGTGAAAAGCGAGGTGTTAGGGGTAAGGGGTAGGATATATTGCTTGACTAAGCAAAGAAATTGTATAAACTTATGGCTAATAAGAAGCAGGAGGTAGTCAAATGTCGTTGAAGTGTAGAGTCATAGTAAGCGGAGCCTTGGGCAAAATGGGCCGGGAAACCATCAAAGCAGTTGCCGGTGATATTGATTTGGAGCTAGTTGGTGCAGTAGATATCAAAGCCCAGGGAGAGTCTGTTGCAGAGCTTACTGGACTAAAAGATTGCAGTATTCTATTGGATAATGAGCTTGAAACGGCTATTGAAAAACTGAAGCCGGATGTGATGGTCGACTTTACCAACCCCCAGGCAGTTTTTAATAACACCAGAGCTGCTTTGCGTCGAGGAGTTACTACCGTTGTAGGTACTACCGGATTAAATGAAATAGAACTTAAACAACTGGCGAAACTAGCTGACGAAAACCAGGTCGGGGTTGCGGTGATACCTAACTTTGCCATTGGTGCAGTTCTGATGATGAAGTTTGCCCGGGAAGCTGCCTTGTATTTTCCCGATGTCGAAATCATTGAACTTCATCATGACCAAAAAATGGATGCCCCATCAGGCACAGCAATTAAAACTGCAGAAATGATTAATCAGAACCGGTCTTTACGACCCCCGCGCAATATTCGAGAATTTGAGAAGGTAGCCGGGGCCCGGGGCGGTGATGTGGAGCAGGTCAGAATACATAGCGTTCGACTGCCGGGTTTGATCGCTCACCAGGAGGTCATTTTTGGCGGCGTGGGGCAAGGGCTTAAAATAAGACATGACTCGTTTGACCGGGTCGGCTTCATGCCTGGAGTGCTTATGGTAATCAAGAAGATGCTGCATCGCAAGGAACTGGTTTACGGGATGGAGAACCTGCTTTGAAACATTAAGGAGGGGTGAAGATGTTCTTAAGCAAAAAGGAATACCAACAACCTGTATGTCCTAATTGTCAAAGCTTTTTGTTATTGGAGCAAGTAAGTTTAAAAGGAAAAACATACCAGATTGGTGCTGATGGACTGATATCTGATGTTAATCTTACACCTAATGCCCCGGAAATCCCGCAATATCAGTTTTTAATATGTAGTCGCTGTGAGCAATCATATGAAATTAAGTATGACAAACTGGGCCGAATCTGCCGAGGTGCCAAATCTTAAATCAATATATTTAATTTAAACCGTTTCTAAAAGAGGCAATCTGTTGGTTGTCTCTTTTTATATTTGGAGCGTTAGACAAGGGGACAGGTACCGTGTCCCACTTTCCAGGGACACGGTACCTGTCCCTTTGTCCCACTGGGGGTTGCCAACAACCCCGTCCCCCTGTCAACCTATAAAAAAATAGTGACAAGCACACTAGATATTACGAATACATATAATGCTCTTAATTAAGGCATTTTTTATGACTAAAGGGGGCCAAGAGGGTGAGTTCAGTGCTTTCGGGAACTAAAATCGCGGTGCTGGGCGGAGATGAACGCGAATTAATCCTAATTTCTGAGCTGGTTAAGATGGGCGCTACGGTAGCGGTGGTAGGATTTCCCAAGGGAAAGATGGCTCATGGTGCTTCCCCGGTAAATTCTGTTGAGGAGGCTTGTAAAGAAGCTGAAGTTCTTATTTTACCACTGCCGGGAACCAATCAAGAAGGGGTTATACGGGCAGTTTATGCTGAAGAAGAAATACGGCTAAGCGAAAAAGCCTGTTCAAGCCTGGCTCCCAATGCGCTGGTAATAATTGGTTCGGCGCGCCAGTATCTGAAGGATTGGGCTCAAAAATACGCCTTTATATTACTCGAAATAATAGAAATGGATGAAATTGCGATAATGAATTCAATCCCTACTGCTGAAGGGGCAATTCAAATCGCGATGGAAGAAACACCGATCACCATTCACGGAAGCAAAAGCTGTGTAGTAGGTTTTGGCCGGGTAGCGATAACCCTGGCCCGTCTGCTTAAAGCGATGGGCTCCGATGTAACAGTAGTAGCAAGAAATGAGGGGCAGCTGGCCAGAGCTTATGAAATGGGATGTAGAAAATCACTCTTTTCTGAACTGCTTGAGGTTATTAAGCATAATGATATTGTTTTTAACACGGTCCCCAGCATGGTCTTGGATAGAAAGATATTAAGATATGCCAACCCCGATACCCTGATTATTGATTTGGCCACGCAACCAGGCGGTACTGATTTCGAAGCAGCTAACGAATATGGGCTGAAGGCGATTCTTGCCCCCGGACTACCCGGAAAAGTGGCGCCGGTTTATGCGGGAAGAATTCTGGCGGAGGTGATTCCCCGCCTAATAATTAATGAAATGACCCGAATGAATAAAAACATTCTTTTTGCTTGAATGAAGGAGGTGCAAGAAGTGCAAAAAGCCCGCTTCAGAGGGATAAAGATTGGGGTGGTCATGACCGGTTCCCATTGCACAATTGGTGAAGTGATTCCTCAGTTAAAGAGATTTAAAGAGGAAGGCGCAGAAATTTATCCAATACTATCCTACACCGTTGACGAGGTAGATAACCGCTTTTATCGTGTTGAGGATCTCAAAAAACAATTACGAGAAATCAGTGATAAACCTATCATTAACAGTATTGTTGCTGCAGAACCGATTGGCCCCCACAAGCTGCTGGACCTGGTTGTGGTATTGCCGGCGACCGGCAATACTATCGCCAAAATGGCCAATGGCATTGTTGATACACCTGCATTGATGGCCATAAAAGCCCATTTACGCAACCAACGGCCAGTAGTAATCGCCATATCAACCAATGATGCTTTAGGGATAAACGCAAGAAATCTCGGATCATTATTGAACATGAAAAATATATTTTTTGTGCCATTCGGACAGGATAATCCGCTTGAAAAAGCCAATTCGCTGGTCGCTGATATGGAGCAGGTGGTTGATGCCGCGTTATATGCCTTACAGGGCAAACAAATCCAGCCAATTCTTTTGGGAGCATATTAATTTCTTGAATAACGAGTTGTTTGTGCTAAAATAATAGTCAGACAATTTTTACAGGAGGTTTAAGCTAGTGGCAGAAGGCATAAGATTGGCAATAGTTGGAGCAACCGGTGCGGTAGGACAGGAAATGATGAAGGT
>JAQUXM010000205.1 GCA_028692415.1 Syntrophomonadaceae bacterium
CCAGTTCCAAATATTCCTTTTCACCAATAGCCCGGTATGCTTCGAGATTGGCAAAGGCTGTTGAAGCTGCGTCTACCGGCTGCTGGTCAAAGCAAGCTGTCTGCCCGCCCCTCTGCAACCAGCCCCGATTACCTATAATACTAAGGTAACCTTCTTTAAATAAAATGCTGTTTAAGAAATTTAGGGAGTCATGGCCGATTTTCAGTGTTTTTTTATCCCCGGTTGCGGAATAGACGGCATACATGGCCTGGGGCAGGATGCCGTTGCAGTAGGTAAGGTAATTCTCAAACCAGTGCCAGTTGGAACTTTGGCAGTTTTCATAACAAGTTATCAGCTTATCGATTAAATGATCTCTAAACCTCAATAGTTGCTCAGTCGGCCATGGTATTTTACCCTGGCATAAAGCTATTAATATATAGGCAATTGCTCGGGGTGAGCGGAAAGATATAACCTGGGGCAATTGGTTCATCAAGATAGCTGCGCATCTTTCCGCTATATCGGGCCAGGGACCGGCACTGGCGAGACTACAGGCCAAAATTGCTCGCCCGATACTATCCTCGGAGTCAAAAGTTGAGTAATACTGTCCATTCAACAAGATATTGGACCAGCTGCCATCCGCTTGTTGGGCCTGGTTAAGGTAATTACTGTAGCGGTGAGCATAGTCACTGGTTTCCATATGCAACGCTATTATTAAAGCCCGGGCATTATCATCCAATGTGTAACCACTTTGAATATCAGGCTTATCCAAACATGAAAACTGCAGTATACCGGCTTCACCGGTCAAATGCAGCATATGTCTACAATCGAGCATAATTGATCGTGTGCTCCTCTCTGATTTCATCCTGATCGAGAAGCTGCTTAAACAATAGGGTATATTTTTTCCCAATGCTGGGCCAGGCCCAGGTTCTGCCTAATTTTAATGCTTTCTCCTGGAGCTTGGTTTTTAACCCTGGTTCTGAGAGTATGCGGCTTAAGAGCCCGGCTATTTCGTCGGGATCAGCGTGGCTGGATAAAAGCCCCCTGCCGCCATCCAGAAACTCGCAGGCGTAGGCATAAGGAGTCGAAACTATAGCGCGCCCGCAGCCGATGGCAAACGCCATAGTACCACTGACGGCCTGGTCCTTATTAGGATAAGGGCTTAAATAAATATCACTCATGTACAAGTATTCACCCAATTCCTCGTTGCTGAGATATTTATTTACAAAGGAGATATTTTGGCTGATGCCTAATTCGGCGACCAGATCCTCCAACATCTGACGATATTTTTCCCCCTCGTACTTTTTAAGCATTGGATGGGTTTGACCCAAAATAAGGTAAGTGGCCCGGGGGAACTGGGGGGTAACTTTAGCCATGGCCCTAATTCCCAATTCAAGCCCCTTGCCAGGGCCGATTAATCCAAAAGTACTAATCAAATCTTGTCCTTCCAGATGATACTTTTGCTTTAAATAGGCTGCTGATTGCTGCTTGAACTCTGGAACCCCGTGGGCGATTACATGAATTGATTCAGGCGGAGCTTCATACAAATCAGCCAAAAGCTTGGCGGACCTGCGAGTCATGCAAACGATGGCGGTAGCCCGGAAACAGAGATCATTCAAAATTTGTTTTTGCCTTTTTGAAGGCGAGGGGAGTACGGTATGGGTGACCAGTACAAAGGGTTTATGCAGCAGCTTAACCAGATCCAGGATATATTCTCCATCTTCGCCGCCATATATCCCATATTCATGTTGTATTATCAAAAGCTCTGCCATTGGGGTAGTATTAAGCATTTTGGCTGCTTTCATATAGTCTTGTCTATTGTTTTGTTTAAGATTGAAGACTACTTCACGTTTGTATTTATATTTATAGCTATCATCTGAAACTGCCATTACTTTGACCTCGTTGCCATTAAGCAGCAGGCTATTACGCAAGTCCATGGAAAATGTAGCAATTCCACATTGCTTGGGTGGATAAGTGCCTAAATTTACAATGGCCATAAAAAACACTCCTTTCCTTTTACATTGCTATTATTAATCTATCTTCCCACTTAAGTGAAGCACTTATACCTCAGCACAGCAAACTGCCGCGCAGGAAAACAAACCTTTAATACAAAGCCTTGCAAAACCTTGTGATTACTGATTACAGGGATAGACATATTTTTGGAAGAGTATTAGATGGACGGCATTTCCTGAACTCTCATTTCTTTAACTGGATGCTGCTTATTAGGGAAAAAGGATTGAACATTTACCCCTATCTCGTTCAAATAGCCAAACAGCTCATCCTTTATTTCATCAAGGCCGGCAGGTGATTCTGATTCACAGCGCACAATCAGTTCCGGTCCGGTGTTGGATGCTCTAACCAGCCCCCAGCCATCGGTAAAAATAATCCGGGCGCCGTCTACATCAATGACTTCATAATATTTGCGGAAATGTTGGAGAACCTCATCAACCAGAGCGAATTTTTCCTCATCACTGCTTGGTAATCTGATCTCGGGAGTGGAAAAATACTTGGGAACATCCGTGAGCATCTCAGCCAGGCTTTGCTGACTGGATGATAAAAGTGAAAGAAGCCGGGCCCCGGCATAGAAGGCGTCATCAAAGCCATAGTATTCATCAGCAAAAAACATGTGTCCAGACATTTCACCAGTAAAAATTGCGCCTATTTCTTTCATTTTGGCTTTAATTAATGAATGCCCGGTTTTATATATGATGGGATTACCGCCTAATCGCACAATTTCGTCAATTAACGCTTGTGAACACTTCACTTCAACAATGCAGTTGCTGTTGGGATAACGTGGCAGTATATCCCGCCAAAACAGTATCATAAGCATATCACCCCAGATGAAATTGCCTTGCGCATCCACTACCCCAAGGCGATCGCCATCCCCGTCAA
Source organism: Syntrophomonadaceae bacterium (assembly GCA_028692415.1). GTDB lineage: Bacteria > Bacillota > Syntrophomonadia > Syntrophomonadales > Syntrophomonadaceae > JAQUBU01. The sequence continues at coordinate 2,869 of JAQUXM010000205.1, forward strand.
TTCCGATACCCAGAGCAGCACCGGTGTTCTTTACCTGAACTGCCAAATCAACTAGATTATCAGGATTTACTGGATCCGGCTGGTGATGAGGGAAGGTGGGATCTGAATCACAATAGAGTTCAACTACTTCACAGCCCAGGCTACGGAAAATCTGGGGGGCAAAGAAAGAAGCGGTGCCGTTTCCGCAATCAATTACCACCTTGGGAAGGTTGGGGCCAAGATGAATTTTGCTTTTGATCATGTCCAGGTACTCATCACTAATGTCCTTATTCTTTAGAGTACCACGGGGTCCCGAAAAGAACTCCTGTTTTTCCACCCGGCGCCGCAGATTTTGAATATCTTCACCGTAAATGGTAGATTCACCTAGTAGCAATTTGCAGCCATTATATTCACTGGAATTATGGCTGGCGGTTATCATAATTCCGGCTGGAACATTCATATGCCGGGCGGCAAAATAAAACATGGGTGAGACCACTATACCCAAGTCTATAACATCGCATCCTGAATTCAACAGTGCTTCTACGGTCAGATCACGGAGATGGGGCGAAGACAGCCGGTTATCTCTTCCCACTAATATGGTGCTATAACCCTTTATTACCGCCTGAACAGCAAAAGCTCGGGCTATGTCGTACATCAGCGAATCAGTTAAATATTCATCAACTATACCTCGAATATCATATTGCCTGA
>JAQUXM010000206.1 GCA_028692415.1 Syntrophomonadaceae bacterium
CCAGTTCCAAATATTCCTTTTCACCAATAGCCCGGTATGCTTCGAGATTGGCAAAGGCTGTTGAAGCTGCGTCTACCGGCTGCTGGTCAAAGCAAGCTGTCTGCCCGCCCCTCTGCAACCAGCCCCGGTTGCCTATAATACTAAGGTAACCTTCTTTAAATAAAATGTCGTTCAGGAAATTTAGGGAGTCATGGCCGATTTTCAGTGTTTTTTTATCCCCGGTTGCGGAATAGACGGCATACATGGCCTGGGGCAGGATGCCGTTGCAGTAGGTAAGGTAATTCTCAAACCAGTGCCAATTGGAACCCTGGCAGTTTTCATAACAAGTTATCAGCTTATCGATCAAATGATCTCTAAGTCTTAATAGCTGCTCAGTCGGCCATGGTATTTTACCCTGGCACAAAGCTACTAATATATAGGCAATTGCTCGGGGTGAGCGGAAAGATATAACCTGGGGCAATTGATTTATTAAGATAGCTGCGCATCTTTCCGCTATATCGGGCCAGGGACCGGCACTGGCGAGACTACAGGCCAAAATTGCCCGCCCGATACTATCCTCGGAGTCAAAAGTTGAGGAATACTGTCCATTCAACAAGATATTGGACCAGCTGCCATCCGCTTGTTGGGCCTGGTTAAGGTAATTACTGTAGCGGTGAGCATAATCGCTGGTTTCCATATGCAATGCTATTATTAAAGCCCGGGCATTATCATCCAATGTATAACCACTTTGAATATCAGGCTTATCCAAATATGAAAACTGCAGTATACCGGCTTCACCAGTCAAATGCAGCATATGTCTACAGTCGAGCATAATTGATCGTGTGCTCCTCTCTGATTTCATCCTGACCGAGAAGCTGCTTAAACAATAGGGTATATTTTTTCCCAATGCTGGGCCAGATCCAGGTTCTGCCTAATTTTAAAGCTTTCTCCTGGAGCTTGGTTTTTAACCCTGGTTCTGAGAGTATGCGGCTTAAGAGCCCGGCTATTTCGTCGGGATCAGCGTGGCTGGATAAAAGCCCCCTGCCACCATCCAGAAATTCGCAGGCGTAGGCATAAGGAGTCGAAACTATAGCGCGCCCGCAGCCGATGGCAAACGCCATAGTACCACTGACGGCCTGGTCCTTATTAGGATAAGGGCTTAAATAAATATCACTCATGTACAAGTATTCACCCAATTCCTCGTTGCTGAGATATTTATTTACAAAGGAGATATTTTGGCTGATGCCTAATTCGGCGACCAGATCCTCCAACATCTGACGATATTTTTCCCCCTCGTACTTTTTAAGCATTGGATGGGTTTGACCCAAAATAAGGTAAGTGGCCCGGGGGAACTGGGGGGTAACTTTAGCCATGGCCCTAATTCCCAATTCAAGCCCCTTGCCAGGGCCGATTAATCCAAAAGTACTAATCAAATCTTGTCCTTCCAGATGATACTTTTGCTTTAAATAGGCTGCTGATTGCTGCTTGAACTCTGGAACCCCGTGGGCGATTACATGAATTGATTCAGGCGGAGCTTCATACAAATCAGCCAAAAGCTTGGCGGACCTGCGAGTCATGCAAACGATGGCGGTAGCCCGGAAACAGAGATCATTCAAAATTTGTTTTTGCCTTTTTGAAGGCGAGGGGAGTACGGTATGGGTGACCAGTACAAAGGGTTTATGCAGCAGCTTAACCAGATCCAGGATATATTCTCCATCTTCGCCGCCATATATCCCATATTCATGTTGTATTATCAAAAGCTCTGCCATTGGGGTGGTATTAAGCATTTTGGCTGCTTTCATATAGTCTTGCCTATTGTTTTGTTTAAGATTGAAGACTACTTCACGTTTGTATTTATATTTATAGCTATCATCCGAAACTGCCATTACTTTGACCTCGTTGCCATTAACCAGCAGGCTATTACGCAAGTCCATGGAAAATGTAGCAATTCCACATTGCTTGGGTGGATAAGTGCCTAAATTTATAATGGCCATAAAAAAACTCCTTTCCTTTTACATTGCTATTATTAATTTATCTTCCCACTTAAGTGAAGCACTTATACCTCAGCACAGCAAACTGCCGAGCAGGAAAACCAGCCTGTAATCCAAAGCCTTTCAAACCTTGTGACTACTGATTACAGGAATAGACATATTTTGGACGAATATTAGATGGACGGCATTTCCTGAAATCTCATTTCTTTAACTGGAAGCTGCTTATTAGGGAAAAAGGATTGAACGTTTACCCCTATCTCGTTCAAATAGCCGAACAGCTCATCCTTTATTTCATCAAGGCCGGCAGGTGATTCTGATTCACAGCGCACAATCAGTTCCGGTCCGGTGTTGGATGCTCTAACCAGCCCCCAGCCATCGGCAAAAATAATCCGGGCGCCATCTACATCAATGACTTCATAGTATTTGCGGAAATGTTGGAGCACCTTGTCAACCAGGGCGAATTTTTCCTCATCACTGCTTGGTAATCTGATCTCGGGAGTGGAAAAATACTTGGGAACATCCGCGAGCATCTCAGCCAGGCTTTGCTGACCCGAGGATAAGAGTGAAAGAAGCCGGGCCCCGGCATAGAAGGCGTCATCAAAGCCATAGTATTCATCAGCAAAAAACATGTGTCCAGACATTTCACCAGTAAAAATTGCACCAATTTCTTTCATTTTGGCTTTAATTAATGAATGCCCGGTTTTATATATGATGGGATTACCGCCTAATCGCACAATTTCGTCAATTAACGCTTGTGAACACTTCACTTCAACAATGCAGTTGCTGTTGGGATAACGTGGCAGTATATCCCGCCAAAACAGTATCATAAGCATATCACCCCAGATGAAATTACCCTGTGCATCCACTACCCCAAGGCGATCGCCATCCCCGTCAATTCCGATACCCAGAGCAGCACCGGATTTTTTTACCTGAACCGCCAAATCAATCAGATTATCGGGATTTACCGGATCTGGCTGGTGATGCGGGAAGGTGGGATCTGAATCACAATAGAGTTCAACTACTTCACAACCCAGGCTGCGGAAAATCTGGGGGGCAAAGAAAGAAGCGGTGCCATTGCCACAATCAATTACGATTTTGGGAATATTGGGGCCCAGATGGATTTTGCTTTTGATCATGTCGAGGTACTCATCACTAATATCTTTATTTTTCAGAGTACCACGGGGCCCGGAAAAGAACTCCTGTTTTTCCACCCGGCGCCGCAGATTTTGAATATCTTCACCGTAAATGGTAGATTCACCTAATAGCAATTTGCAGCCATTATATTCACTGGAATTATGGCTGGCGGTTATCATAATTCCGGCTGGAACATTCATATGCCGGGCGGCAAAATAGAACATGGGTGAAACCACTATACCCAAGTCTATAACATCACATCCTGAATTCAACAGTGCTTCGACGGTCAGATCACGGAGATGGGGCGAAGACAGTCGGTTGTCTCTTCCCACTAATATGGTGCTATAACCCTTTATTACCGCCTGAACAGCAAAAGCTCGGGCTATGTCGTACATCAGCGAATCAGTTAAATATTCATCAACTATACCTCGAATATCATATTGCCTGA
>JAQUXM010000207.1 GCA_028692415.1 Syntrophomonadaceae bacterium
ATTGTGATTTTAATGTAGTTCGCGGTTTGAGTTTATGGAAGGAGTCGGGCATGGCTGCAGGGAGCCAGGTAAAAAGCATTTTTCCTTTTCAATTTTATATCCAAAGCATAGATCCGCAAAGCCATAATCCCAGCCTGGAGAAGATCCGCTTCGATACAGGCAATCTCGAGTTGGATATTCAGGGAAGATACAAGATATTTTCCTTCAACCCGGATTCTCATTACAATCTGGCAGTTGACAACGAATTATTAAGCTGTAAAATCTATGAAGTTGAAGAAGGTGAGCAGGGGGTTGACCTCCAGCGATTCAACGGCCAGGAATTGGTATGGCGTCTTGATACCTTGCTGGAACAAGCACCTCAAATGATAAACATCTATCTGGATATGGCCAATTCTCAATTGGAAAGCAGCGAAATAGCAGAAGCAAAGTCAAGTAGTGAATCAAATCGTCATGAACTATTTAAGAACTTTTTGTTAAGCCAGCAGAAATCCCTGGCCTGGATAAACCGCTATCCCCTTGCTCGTCAGCCATTAGTAAATGATTTCAAAACCTATCTCTCCAGGCCGGAGGTTAAGAATGAGCTGCTCCGGAACAGCTCTGCACAAACCACCCGTTATAGACTTCTATGCCTGCTGGATTTTCTTTCCCGCAGTTAGTAATAATCATTTTCCCCATAGTTTGGATAACCAGGATTTACCCTTGCCCTCCTGTTCCGCCTTCCAGAGGTTAAGAAAATCATCGATTTTCCTTTCACGCTCCAAGTTGCGTTTTTCAATCTTTTCCTCCAGCCTTTCCATCCGCTTCTCCAGCTTGCGATTCTGCTCCAGCAATTGACTGTTCTGTTCATAAATATTTTTGGTAATCGATACAACCTCCAGCAAATCCAGGCTTGTGGAATTACCAGCTGTGGCTATTCCGGTTTCTTCTTTTTCTTCAGCATTTTCCAAAGCCAGCTTGATAGCCGTAGTGTTAAGCCCGCGTTCTTTCAGTTGCAAAACCAATTTGAGGGTTTCCAGGTCCGATTCGGTGTATAATCTATCGCTGCGCTCATTACGCTTTATCTTCAAATTCAAGGTATTTTCCAAATAGCGCAGGGTATATTGCTCTACACCCAGCAGTTCTGCTACCTCGCCGATTTTATAATATCTTTCCTGCATAGTGTAACCTTTTCCCCCCCTGCTTCATAAGTTGTTATTAGCTTAATCAATAAAGTTAAGATATCGTTAAACCGGCCATAGGAACTTCACAACTAATTGATATGTAACAGGCAGATCCAATTTTTAAGCAGTTTATTATCAAGTTAACAAGGAAGCTAATAATCAACTTGTCACTGAACTTTATTGTAAGCCTTTACTTTCCCTTCCCAATCTATATGCTCATATATTCTGTATTAATACATATATGAGCAAAGCCGCCCCTTAATCCGGGACGGCTTTTTTTTTGGGGGTGCCAAGGGGACGGTGCTTTTGCCCCTCTTGCGAGAGGGGCAAAAGCACCGTCCCCTTGGCACCCCCAAAAAAAGGACTCCGCTAATTGCGGAGTCCTCAAGTTTAGCTTATATTACGGTTCTTGATTCTAGTATTCGAATACTTCAACCGGGACGTCGATCGCTGAGGTATCACCATCCATTACGATTTCAGCAACGCTCCAAACATTGGGTACTACGTTTCTCAGATAGTATCTGGCAGAAGCTACTTTGCCGATATAGAAGTTGTAATCATAGTGATCTGCACCCAGTTCCTTGGCTTTCTTGTCAGCCAATAAAGCCTGATCGATAATCAGGCGGCCGCAATAGAGCTGTGAAGTAGCAGTCAGCACCCGGCGTGAGAATAGCGGAATAATGCTGGGATTGGTCTTGGCTTTATCGTTGTAGACGGTTAGCATTTCCTTGAAAGCGTTAAGGGCTTTGTCCAGGTTGGCAAATTCCTTGGTAAATGTTTCATTGCCTTTGTTGGCATTACAGAAATCACACATATCCTGTACAAAGGATGCGAATACGGATCCACCCTTCATGGTCATCTTGCGGCCGACCAGATCCATGGACTGGATGAAGTTGGTGCCTTCCCAGATGGAGTAGATCTTGGAATCGCGGGCCAGCTTGGAAACGGGATATTCTTCACAGTAGCCATAGCCGCCATAGGATTGGATGGCCTCGGCAATCAGGCCCCAGCTCTCGTCGGAGATATAAGCCTTGATCAGCGGGGTGGTCATCTCAATCAGGTCGCTGGCAGCTTTTTTCACTACCGGATCGGGATCCCGGTGTCTCTGGTCAAATGCCAGGTAGGTACGATATAGCATAGCTCTCATGGCATCAAGGTGAGCTTTGCCCAGCATCAGAGTGCGCTTGATATCTTCATGGTTGATGATCGCTACACGACCGGCTTTGGGATTGGTCATCAGGCGGCCCTGTACTCTTTCCTTGGCATTGTCGCGGGCATTGTGGAATGCGTTGAGGATACAGGAGAAAGCCATGTGACCGGTTTCCATGCGAGCCAGGTTCATCATTTGGAACATCTGCGCCATACCCTGGCCTTTGCCTTCGTTTTCGCGGGGATCTACACCCAACAGCCAGCCGCGGCAGCCGTCATTGTCGCCAGCCGCCAGAGCTGCGGTTACGGAGCCAGCCTGACCCATTTTATGTTCTACACCAGTGGTCTGGAAATCGTTGTCTTCGAAGCTGCCATCTTCATTTACCCAGAATTTCGGTACTACAAACAGTGAGATTCCGCCGGTACCTTGCTTGGCACCCTCAACCCGGGCCAGGTAAAGGTGAATAACGTTTTCGCAGAAGTCGTTGTCGCCACCGGTTATGAATATTTTGCTTCCCTTAATTTTAAAGATGCGGGGATTGTCAGTGGGGTAAGCTTTGGACAAAATATCGCCAACATCGGAGCCTGCACTAGGCTCAGTCAGACACATGGTGCCAGACCAGGTTCCATCCATCATCTTGGGCAGGAACATGGCTTTCAGCTTATCATCGCCAAAGCTCTGGATCAGGTCGGCCGCGCCGCTGGTCAGCAATACATAGGGCATGAATGTGGGGTTGGCTGCCCCGATCAGTTCCCATACCGCCATATGCAGCATTTCCGGCATCACCATGGCATCCGGAGCATCGTCAATATTGCTGGTTCCCCAGCCTTCGCTCTGCAGTTGATGGAAAAGCGGTCCGAAAGTGGGTGGGCATGTTACCTTGCCGTTTTCAAACTTGATGGGATTGTTTTCGCCGTCATCATTGGTGGGCTCGATTACTTCCTTACACATCTTCAGGATCGGTCCCAGAACCGGTTTGATGTCGTCTTTGGAATAATAATCGGCGAATTGAGGATAGTTGAAAACTCCCTCGGTCGGAAGCCATTCGCCAATAATAAATTCGAAATCTCTAATATTATTAATCGCAAAATTTGAAGCCATGTTTATATTCCCTCCATTTTCTAATAATTTCAAGAGGTTCCAGCTAAACTGGTTCGATTTCCCCCTTATATGATTTTTAATATCTTTTTCTCTTTTTCCGGTTCTTGGATGTAACCCCC
>JAQUXM010000051.1:0-13575 GCA_028692415.1 Syntrophomonadaceae bacterium
ATCGAATTTGCCAAAGGTGACCTGGTTGGTCTTCTGCTGCCGCTCGTCAAATGATGCCTGGATCGTGTTATAGGGATTGGCATGATTAAAGTTCCACAGGGGATCAATATAATAATTGAATCCGGCTACAGCTGCCAGCGGCAGCAGTATCAAACTTATCGCGATAATCAGCCATTTCTTGTAAACATCCATAACTTGATCTCCCTCAAAATACTTGGACCTGAAAAAACTATCCTCCATGGTCAGCTATGCATTAATTTCAGTGTCAGTCTTAGCATAAACAGCAGCATATGCTTGCATTAATTATCTCTCACTCTTTACTGGAGCAGGAGCAAGGAAACCATCCCCCTGCTTCAGTAAAACCAATTAAAGAGTATCTTCCCCTCACACCTTACCCCTAACTCCTTACGCCCTTTAAAAGTTGAAGTAGAGAAACTCGCTTACCCGGGTCAGGCTGAGGATCGCCGTAATAGCCATCGCTCCTACCAGAACTGCGCTGAGCAGGTTGGGGCGAAAGCGGGCTTCGATCTGCATGGAGTTCCGGGTGGCCAGGACAATAAGCAGGCTGATGCTCAGGAACATTACTGCTCGCGGAATATCTGCGAGCGCCAGTTTTTGAAAAGCCACTCCCCAGGCAGCCAGGCTGCCCAGATGGGCGGCCAGCCCATCGGGCAGAACCATACCGTTCAGGCCCAGCATCCCCTGCAGGACCTTTACCGCATCGCCCCAGCTGCGGGCCCGGAAAAACACCCAGGTAAGATTAATAAAGTTAAAACATATTACCCAGGCCAGCACCTTGTTCATCTTGATATTAGCCTGTTGCCAGACACGATGCAGAACCAGGGCCAGACCGTGTAAAAACCCCCAGAAAACAAAGGTCCAGGCTGCGCCATGCCACAAGCCCCCGATCAGAAAAGTAATCATCAGGTTGCTGTAAAGCCTCAACTCCCCGGAGCGGTTGCCGCCCAGGGGTATGTAAATATAATTGCGCAGAAAGCGGGAAAGGGTCATGTGCCAGCGCCGCCAGAATTCCTGGATGTTTAAGGATTTGTAAGGGGAATTGAAGTTTATGGGCAGGCGGATATTAAACATCAGGGCCAGACCCAGTGCCATATCCGTATAACCACTGAAATCAAAATAAATCTGGAAGGTGTAGGACAAGGATACTATCCAGGCCTCCAGAAAAGTCAAGGCCGGCGCCGTATCAAAACCCCAACTGGCCCAGACCGCCAAAGCGTCGGCAATCACTACCTTTTTGAATAGACCTATGACAAATAGCAATAGTCCTCGGGCAGCGTTTTCGTAGTTCCAGGATTTATTCTCCAGAGAGCGGAATTGCGGCATCATTTCTCTATGGTGAACGATGGGACCGGCAATAAGATGGGGAAAAAAGGTTACAAAAAGTGCGTAGTTAAGCCAGTCGTATTCCTGGGCTGCCGCGTGATAAGCATCCACCAGATAGGCAATCTGCTGGAAGGTGAAAAAACTGATAGCCAGGGGCAAGGTCAGGTGCAAAAGCGGAATATCGGCAGCAAAGAGCAGGTTCATATTGCCAATGAAAAAGTCAGCATACTTGAAGTAAGCCAGCAGGGCAATATCAGCAATAATGCCAAAACTCAAAAGCAGCCGGGTGGGACAAGGGGACAGGAACCTTGTCCCAGTATTGGGACAAGGTTCCTGTCCCCTTGTCCCACTCTTGCGGCTTAAAGCTGAGCCCACCATATAATTGAAAAGCATGGAAGCTATTATAATTGGCAGGTAAGCAATATTCCACCAACTGTAGAAAAACAGGGAACAAAGAACCAGCCAGGCTTTGGCAGCGGTGCCCAGCCCGCGGTGATTGAGGAAAAAGTAAATCAGCGTACTTAAAGGTAAAAATACGAATATGAACTCATAGGAATTGAATAACAAGGTCCTATCCTTTCATTTTCAGGCAGGTGGTGACAAGGGGACACAGGGGGACGGTTCTTTTGTGTTGTCTTAAGACAACACAAAAGAACCGTCCCCCTGTGTCCTTCTCTTGCATTGATTACTCCCTGGGACGCAGGGTGGGGAACAAAATTACATCTCTTATCGAAGCCGAGCCGGTAATCAGCATCACCAGACGGTCTATGCCGATACCCAGCCCACCTGCCGGAGGCATCCCGTATTCCAATGCATTTATATAATCTTCATCCATCATATGGGCCTCGGCATCGCCGCCGGCTCTTTTCTCCACTTGTTTCATAAAACGTTCTTTCTGGTCAATCGGGTCGTTAAGCTCGGAAAAAGCATTGGCAATCTCCCGCTGCATGATAAAGACCTCAAAGCGGTCGGTAAACTCAGGATGAGCACCATTGCGCTTGGCCAGCGGGGATATCTCCACCGGATGCCCGTAAATAAACGTAGGCTGGATAAGCTTGTCCTCTACAAACTGCTCAAACACTTCATTTATAATTTCTCCGCGGGAAGCTTCTTTATGTACTTCCATATTCAGTCCACCAGCAGCCTTTCGGGCTGCCTCATCATCATTGATTACCGTAAAATCAAGGCCGGTGTGTTCTTGAATGGCATCCAGCATGGCCAGCCTGCGCCAGGGGGGCTTGAAGTCTATCTGCTGCCCTTCAAAATCAACCACCATGCTGCCATTGACTTTTAATATAACGGAAGAAATCAAATCCTCGGTCAGTTCCATCATTACCTGGTAATCCGCATAAGCCTGGTACAATTCCAGCATGGTAAATTCGGGATTGTGCCGGGTGGAAATCCCTTCATTGCGGAAGTTGCGATTAATCTCATAAACCCGTTCCAGCCCCCCGACCAGCAAACGCTTGAGGTAGAGTTCCGGAGCTACCCGGAGATAAAGTTCCATGTTTAGTGCGTTATGATGGGTTATAAACGGCCGGGCGGTAGCCCCGCCGGGGATAGGCTGCATCATCGGAGTCTCGACTTCCAGGAAGCTCTGTTGGTCCAGGTAATTTCTTATTTCCTTGATAATCTGGCTGCGCTTGATGAATACCTCTTTGACATGCGGATTAACGATCAGGTCAACATAGCGCTGGCGGTAGCGCAGTTCCACATCTTTCAGCCCGTGCCATTTTTCCGGCAGCGGCGTCAGGGACTTGGATAGATAGACCAAATTCCTTACATGCACGCTGATTTCACCTTTCTGGGTCCGGAATACCTCGCCTTCGATCCCCAAAATGTCGCCCAAATCCAGTTTTTTAAAGAGTTCGTATTTGTCCTCGCCGATATCGTCTTTGCGAAAATAGAGCTGGATGTCTCCGGAGAGGTCAAAAAGGTTGGCAAACCCGGCTTTGCCGTGCCGTCTTTTGGACATTATCCGCCCGGCAATCTGCACGCTCTGGCCTTCCCGAGCCTCAAAATCATCCTTAATTTCCTGGGCTGCCGCATTGCGCTCGAATCTCCCCCCGAAGGGATCAACGCCCATGTCCTTGAGTTCCGCCAGTTTTTCCCGGCGAACCTTCTTGAGTTCATTTATATCACTTACTTCATTGCTATTGTTTTCCTGATCTGACATCTAAACACTTCCTTGTCTTAGTACGTTAGGCGTAAGGGGTAAGGGGTAAGGGGTGAGGAGTATCTCAACTCATTAACCTGTTCACCACTTGTCCCACATTTGTGAACTGTTTGCATTATGTTAATAAATGTACTTCCATATAATCGTTCAGGTAATCCAAATAATCGAGCCGCTGACCAACACAGCAATCGTCTTTTACAAATAATATTTATGTTAACCCTTATGTGGGGACTACTAATCCTCTTGCACAATTAAGCTTGCGTAATACAGGGCATTGGTAGGGTTCTACCCCTTACTCCTAACACCTCACGCCTCACGATTTTACTTTTCCACTTTCAGTATCTTGTACTTTATCTTGCCGGCGGGGGCTTCAACTTCCACGGTGGATTTTACTTTTTTGCCCATAACGGCGCGGCCCACCGGGGATTCATCCGATATCTTCCCGTCCTTGAGTTTGGATTCGACCGAGGAAACAATCGTCACCGCAACTTCCCGACCCGACTTGACTTCTTTCAACGTTATTTTGGAACCCAGAGAAACCACATCGGTACGGATATCGGTATCTTCCATTAGACGAGCATTCTTCAGCGTTTTTTCCAGGCTCATAATACGCCCTTCGATAAAAGCCTGCTCGTTTTTGGCATCTTCGTATTCTGAATTCTCCGATATATCGCCAAAAGCAATCGCTTGTTTTATTCGTTCCGCTACTTCTTCCCGTTTTACTGATTTTAGATGCTCCAGTTCATTCTCTAGTTTCTCCAGCCCTTCTTTCGTTAAGACAACTTCTTTTTCTTCCGCCATCTAATCGCTCCCCTATCTATAACGAATTTAAAATATTACTCCGCTTCTTTACACGGTTGGATTCCTATTAACGAGGCGAAAAGATGTCCCGCGCCTCGTTGCAGCGGTACGGAAGAAACTGCTCCACAGTTTCTTCCGATGCTTAAATAACTTATAACGAGTCACAAATATGTCCCGTTTCTTTACGGTTTGGTTCCTATTAACAAAACAGGCGGCGGGTACTAATCCCCCGCCTCGTTGCAGCGGTGTGAAAGAAACCGCTCCGCAGTTTCTTGCGATGCTTAAAAAGCGAGGCCACGCTCGCTCCTAGATAATTTTCCGCTACTTTTCCTTTATGGTATTATAAAGACCTCATATAGCCTTGTCAAGGAAGAGGTCCCATAAACCGAGTTCATAGCCAAGTTCCTGTAATAATAGAAAGCACTGGCCTTCTTCCCCTTTGGCATTATTTTGTTCGATACCGCGGTCCCAAATTCCTGCTTTGGACAGTAAAGAAATTTCCAGGATAGGGGCCAGGTTATGCAGGGCATGGTCGATGCCGTTGCTGTACAGCCGGTGCTCCAGTTCCAGCGCAAAATTACAGGCATCATTGCCCAGTTTAATGTAAAAAGCCTGGGGGTAGGTAATGGCTAACTGCTGTTGGTCGGAATCGAACATGAGTACCAGATCACCCCTTTGCCATTGCTGGGGCTTTATGTAGCTGGTACTTATCGCATGGCCTTTTTCGTAAAGCAAACGATAGGCTAAAACCTCTTGACGCGAGGGATGGTGACTCTGCAGTGATACGGGAATCCCCAAATTACTGATTTCATTTATAAAATCTGCAAAATAATCGGTATCCCCCACTACTACCAGCTTCTTGATATCACGGCGTGAAAGGGTTTCCCTTACCAGTACCGAGGCCAGTGCCTTAATAAAATTATCCCCAAAAACCAGCGGAAGACTTTTGAATAATTCACTAAACTGCTTTTTATGGCGCCGATCGACCGCCATCGCCGGCAGCTTGAAATCCTCCAGAATCGCCGTTGATTTGTTAACGATATTTTCCTGGGTTTCCGGTTCCAGCATCCGCAGGTTGCCCGGTCCCAACGGGAGCCTGATATTGCAGCCGCGAGCCCCCAGATCCCGCAAGTCTATTAGTTTTTCCACCCGTGGGCTAAAAAAAACCGGGGCCAACCTGTCCAAAATATATTTTCGGCAGAAGATTCCCCGTCTGTCCATACTTTTCAAATTATAAAAGGCAAAATCCAAATCCAGCATCAATGCTCCTTAAGATCAACCACCCCCGGTTTCATATTCATTTCCTGCAGCATGTCATAATAATCCACAGGCTTAATATCTTCCAAGGGCCGCCCAATCAAGGTTACAATCAGTGCTTCAATCACGTTGGTGCCAAATGAACGGCCGCCCATATCCGGGGTAGTTGTAATTACTTTACTGATGCCTCGTGCTTTCAACATTTTCATATCATCGCTGGTGGTGGTATTAGTTATTATCACCTGGCCGTTCAGTTTATCCGGCAGGTAACGGCGAATGTACAGAAAGTCGCCGGCTAAAACATCAGCTTCATAATAATATTTCGAATGCTTGGGAATTATGACTTCTTGTTGGCTGCCGGTGGGATAAAGTTTGTCAAAGGGCATGCGCACAATAAAAGGGGCCACCATACCGCCGAGAATTCTCAATGTTTTGAGGGAATGCATGGGAATCGGGACTCCCAAAGTATATACAAAATCGCCCAGAGTAAGCCGGGCCCCGATTTCTTCAAAGGCTTCCGCCATCCCGAACCGGTCAACCGCGCAAACCATCAATACTTTTTTACCCTTCAGGTCTAGTATCCCGTTCTGCTGTACATCCATGATGCACTTGCGTTCCAGGGTGTTTTTGAGACCGCTGCCATCGACCATGGGGCTTCTCCTGGCCTCTCTTCTCAACCTCTGGGCATCTTTGATCACATAGCGCCGGCCCGCAATATATATGTATAAATCAATGCCGCCCATGCCAAATGCATCCACTTTGCCATCCAGCTTGCGGATCAGGTTTATGGCCTGCTCCCAATTGCCATCGGTACCAATGCGTTCGATGCGAAACTGCTCGCCCATAAAATCCGTCTCAAAAGCATGGTCTCTTTTGGATGAGCCCAAACTGACACTCACAATGTGCTTCAAGCATAAACCTCCTCTACCTCAAGGATTTGGTGCTGTCAGGAACCGTCCCCTTGTCAGCACCCCTTGCCCCGATCTACCTCGCAGACTTAATGGAGCGTAATATTTTACGGATCTCCTGGGGGTCTACCCATTTATCCTCGGTAATCGGTGATGAGCCTAGCTCAACTCCGATAAACTGTCCATCCAATACTCCTTCGATTAGCTTCAATCGTTCATCAGAACCAAGACCTATTACTACCTCATATGATCTTACCCGGGCTGTCAAATCCATCAATTCATTGAGCAATTCTTTGCCGCTTAGATTGTTCACAAAATCCAGGCGCTCTTTTTCCGTCATTAATAATATAAAGTCTACCCCTTCTGCTTCCAATATATTCCGAATCTCATCCTTGTTCTGCAACGGAAAACCTATACAGGCTATAGATTGGCCTTTCCGCAGTTCACCTATACCTTCCAGACGGGAAATAAATGTCCGGTCAATGCTCAGGCGATCCGCTACCTCCTGCTGGGAAAAGCCCTTGGACCTCATCAGCAAAGCTTTACGCAGCATCTTTTCAACCTTCTGCCAGCTTATGATCTTGTCCTGAATGCGAAATATTTCCATATATATACTCCTTGAGCACAATATTGTTCACAACATTTTGCTCATAATACCACTGCCGAACTACGAAATCAAGAGGGGATGTGAGTCAGGCATGGGGACGGTTCTTTTGCCTGTAACTAGTTACAGGCAAAAGAACCGTCCCCATGCCTGACTGTCCCACCTCTCCCCTCTCACATCAATTTATTGAGAATAGTGAGGAGTTCTTGCTGGGTTTTGGTCTGATTGATTTCGACGCGGATACGGGCGGCTCCCGGCAGTCCTTTGGTATACCAAGCCAGATGCTTGCGCATCTCCCGGGTCGCAACGGCTTCTCCTTTAAACTGGCAAGCTAATTGCAGATGCCGGACTGCCGTATCTATGCGCTCACGAACGGTGGCCTGAGGGATTTGACGCCCGTTTTCCAGAAGCTCCACAGTCTCCCGAAATAAAAAAGGATTGCCCATCGCAGCCCGCCCGATCATCACTGCATCACAGTTGGTATGTTCCATCATGCGCAGCGCATCCTCAGCTTTCCAGATATCGCCATTGCCGATGACCGGGATCGTCAGGTGTTTTTTTACTTCCTTGATGGCATCCCAATCCGCATGTCCTGAAAAAAACTGGCTGCGGAAACGCGGGTGTACAGTAACCGCTGCCGCACCTGCCTCTTGTGCTGCCAAAGCCAGCGCGAGGCAGGTGTTGCTGTTTTCATCCCAGCCCTTGCGCATCTTTACCGTTACCGGCACTTTAACCGCTGCGGTCACTTCCCGAATCATGGCAGCACTCTTGCCTATATCACGCATTAAAGCTGCCCCTTCACCATTTCTTACTATTTTGGGAGTGGGGCAGCCCATATTAAGGTCGATGATTTTTGCTCCCATCTTTTCCACTATGATTGCAGCTTGAACCATGTCTTCAATCTCTGCACCGAAAATCTGTATAGCCGTGAGTCTTTCGCCACTTATATCGGCCAGCGCCCGGGTTCGCGCTTGATTATAAATAAGCCCTTTATCGCTTATCATTTCGCTGCAAGCAAGCCCGCAGCCAAAAGATTCCGCCATCATGCGAAATGCCTTATCACTTACTCCTGCCAGAGGAGCAGCCAGTACCCGGTTGCTTATAGCAATATCTTTAATAAAAAACATAAACTTTCCTCCAAGGCTGACAAGGGACGCAGGCACGGGGACGGTTCTTTTGCCTGTAACTAGTTACAGGCAAAAGAACCGTCCCCGTGCCTGCGTCCCTTGTCAGCTCTTACCCCCGGTTCATTTCAAATATGATCCGCAAGCCATCCAGGGTCAGGAATTGATCAATCGTATCAATCACATCCGTTTCCCGGGCAATAACTGAGGCCAGGCCGCCGGTTGCAACTACACGCGGATTGCCCTCAATTTCGATTTTCATCCGGTTGACTATTCCCTCAACCTGCCCGACAAAACCGTACATTATGCCGGCCTGCATGCTGGTAATGGTATTTTTACCGATCAGGCTGCGCGGACGGTGCAATTCCACTCGGGGCAGCTTGGCCGCCTTGGAGACCAGCGCTTCCGTAGATATGATAATTCCCGGAGCAATCGCTCCTCCCAAATACTCGCCTTTTTCATTCACCACGCAGAAGGTTGTAGCCGTACCAAAGTCAATAATGATGAGCGGCCCGCCATATTTTTGAAACGCGGCTACCGCATTAACCACCCGGTCAGCTCCAACTTCACGGGGATTTTCATATTTTATAGCCAGGCCGTTTTTAACCCCAGGGCCGATTATCAGGGGTTTACAGGCAAAATACTTGCGGCTCATCCATTCGAGTTCCATCATCAAAGTAGGAACTACCGAGGAAATGACCACGGCTTGAATCTCTTTCAGATTCAGTTCATCATGTTCAAAGAGGGACTTTAACATCATCCCATATTCATCACAGGTTCTTAGGGTGTCGGTTCTTACCCGCCAGTGGGTAAGCAGATTCTCCCCCTTGTATACACCAATAACCATATTGGTATTACCTACATCAAATACCAGTATCATGCTTGATATCTCCCTCCCCTAAATCACCGCAAGCCCGAATCCCCTTTATACTTTGCGCAGCATAAACTGCCCGCAATACCGCCTGGGCCAGAACTTCCTGAGCCAGGTACCCGATTACATTGACATCACCGGCCATTTCACCGGTAGCCAGGGCAAAAACCGTGTCACCATCGCACATGGTATGAATGGGATTAATAGAGCGCGCCAGGCCATTATGAGCCATCTGGGCCAGTTTGGTTGCCCGGCTCTTGTCCAATTCTGCATTACAGGCGACCACCGCTATGGTAGTATTGGTAGCTCGCTGAAAGGGTATATCCCCTTTCAGGTTTTTCCAGGCCCGGGCCGTTCCCAGCATATTTCCATCATTATCGCGCACCCCGGCTATGATCTGGCCGTTCTGAGGATTAATAACATCACCAAAGGCGTTTACCGCTACGATTGCACCTACGGTTAAACCATTTTCCAGGCTTATCGACCAACTGCCCAAGCCGCTCTTGGTACAGTACTCGTACCCCCTTAGTTTGCCCACCGTGGCCCCGGCTCCAGCCCCTATATTACCTTCCTGTACCACCAGCCCGGCCTGCCGGCAAGCCTGTAAACCCATTTTACGGTCAGGCCGCACCCGAAAGTCGCCCACTCCCAGGTCAAACAAAACTGCCGCCGGTACAATGGGAACTACCGTAGGGCCGACCGGGTGGCCGATCCCCTGCGCTTCCAAATAATCCATGACCCCGCAGGCCGCATCCAACCCAAAGGCACTGCCTCCGCTCAAGACGACGGCATGAACCTTTTCCACCATATTCAGAGGTGAGAGCAGGTCGGTTTCACGAGTGCCGGGAGCTGAACCGCGCACATCAACCCCGCAGACTGCCCCTTCGCGCCCGGCAAGTACCACTGTGCAGCCGGTCAAGGCTTCCAGATCCTGCACCGAGCCCACCTTTATTCCCTTAACATCAGTAATCGAATTGGCCATAATTTCTTTTTCCTTGCTTATATCAATATTTACGTAATAAATGACCGGGGAAGATTGCCGCGTCGCTGCGCTCCTCGCAATTAGTCATGCAGCAAAGCTGCACCACGATAAACGAAAACGGAATATTACGCGGCATTGAACGGGCGAGGTACGGTTGTACCCGCGGGGGAAGAAGATTGCCGCGTCGCTGCGCTCCTCGCAATGACAAGCACACTAGTTTCATAGCAATGTCATTTCAGCAGCTACCGTACTATATCGTATTATAAGTCAACTGCGAAAGTTGATCTATTGAGTAAACAATAATTAAAATAAAATGAAGCCCTTAGGAAACTACTTCTCTTTTTAAGTCCAATCTCCTGCTCAGCTGGGCTGCGATGAGAGAAGCCAGGATTATTTTCAAGAAGTCGAAAACAATAAAAGGTAAAAATCCTATTTTTAATACTTGCATGACATCTACAGTATGCCCCAGGTAAAATTTTAATATTAAATACATATAAGGCAGCCCCAGCAGATAGAAAAACACCACCCCTGCTATTCCGGCCAGGATGAAGTTGGGTAAATTATGCTTGCGGATCAATTTGGACTGCAGCCAGGCCGCAAAAGGAAATGCCAGGAGAAAGCCAAAGCTCGGCAGCAAAACATAGGCAGGGCCGCCGTAAGGTGGGACCGAAAAAACCGGCAGCCCTATTAACCCCAAGCAAAGATAAGCCAGCATACTCAAGAAAGCGGCGGAAGGTGAAAGCAGACAGGCTGCCAGCAGCATAACGAGAGGCTGCAGGCTGAAAGGAATGATGATAACTGGCTGGACCATCCGAACCAGAATGGTTAAAACGCAGAGCAATGCGGTAAACATGGCCGCCCAGACCATTTCCCGGGTAGAAATCTTCATGGATTAAGCCTCCTTAATGATGTTAACCACTATATTATCATATGGTTAACATGTTGAGAAGCTTAAATGACCCCTATGCCCAGAGGGCACAACTACCGATGAGGATGTGAAATGTTGATGTTTAAATAAATTATTGTTACATGAAAAGGGTAGCTCTTTTCTTCCCTAATTTAAAATTCAAAATCGAAAATTCAAAATTTATCTATTTACTCCCTTTTCCTCAAGTATTGCCCCTCACGCCTAACGCTTTACCCCTTACAGGCAAAGCCCACTCCTCAAGTTTCTTAGCTTATTTTAAAACTGATATCGAGACTGGTCGCGGAGTGGGTTAGGGCTCCACAGGAAATGAAGTCTACCCCGGTCTTAGCAATTTCTACTATATTTTCTTCGTTGACGCCGCCGGAGGCTTCCAGAAGAGCGCGGCCCGCGACTATTTCAACTGCCGCTTTCATGGTATCTACATCCATATTATCCAGCATAATAATATCGGCCTGCGCTTCCAGGGCTTCCTGCAACTGTTCCAGTGACTCTACTTCGACCTCAATCTTGAAGGTGTGGGGAAGCTTCTGCCGGGCCAGGCAAACCGCCTTCTGGATGCCACCCACCGCTTGAATATGGTTGTCTTTAATCATTACCCCATCATACAACGCAAAGCGATGATTCCGCCCGCCGCCTACCCGCACCGCATACTTTTCCAGCAGGCGCAAACCGGGCGTGGTTTTACGGGTATCGACCAGTTCCGCTTTGAGGTATTTGACCAGCTCGCCTATGTAGCGGGTTTTGCTGGCTATCCCGGACATCCGCTGCATGAAATTAAGCGCTACCCGCTCACCGCTCAGGAGTGCCCGCATTTGACCCTTTACGGTCATAATTTTATCGCCGGGAACCACTGCTTCGCCATCATTTTTAAAAGTCTGAACCTCAATCTGCGGGTCCAAAAAAGCAAATACCTGCCGGCAAATTCCAGTCCCTGCCAATATTCCTTCCCCTTTGGCATAGAATATACCTTCGCCGGTCTGTTCTTCCGGTACAAGGCTCATGGTGGTAATATCACCATGCCCGATATCCTCAGCCAGGGCTCTTTTTATTAGTTCATCCAATCCGTAAAAGTCCATTTTTACCTCCATGTTATTAAGGACTCAACTTTCGCAGTTGCGCTGTTGTACCTGCGGGGGAAGAAGATTGCCGAGCTGTGCTCGCAATTATCACGGGTAATAACCCGCCACGATAAACGAAAAGCGTCAGACCGTTTTTCAGTTACGTAATCAATTACCGGGGAAGATTGCCGCGTCGCTTTCGCTCCTCGCAATGACACATACGCGGATTTTCATAACAATGACGAGCACACTAGTTTCATAGCAATGACAGACCTGAAGCTCGCTTCCGTTATTGTTTTGATGACACAATAATAACGTCAGACTGTGTCATCCCCCTAGCAGTTTATAAACGCGGTGTGTTTTAGCCATCGCATGTCATCACGCTGGGGATAATCCGAGCGGTAATGGCCGCCCCGGCTTTCTTTGCGCCAGAGTGCCGCTTGTATAACAATGCGCGCCGCCGTAATCATATTGATAATTTCATAATAAGCCATAAGATCGTCACCAGGGTCAATACTGCTGTAGATTTCTTCAATCGCCTGGTTGGCTTTTTTCAATCCCTCTTCATTTCTTATGATGCCCACGTTTTCCCACATGATAGCCTGTAATTTATTTTTTGCTGCCAGTGGTTCGATGCTTCCCGATTGCGGCTTGAATACCCAGCTACGGTCAATATTGGCAAATATCTCGCTGACCGCAATATGCCGCCGGTAAAATATTTCTTCGGCATTATCGACGATACGCTGACCAAATACAATGCCTTCCAGCAGTGAATTGCTGGCCAGTCGGTTGGCCCCATGCACCCCGGTGCAAGCTGCTTCACCACAGCAATACAATGCATAGATCCCGGTCTCTCCGCGGGTATTGGTGGCAATTCCGCCCATGGTATAGTGGGCCGCCGGAGACACCGGCACATAATCACGGGTAATATCAATGCCTTTTTCCATACAGCTGCGCTGAATATTGGGAAATCGCAAACCGACCTGAGGTATTTTGCTCATATCCAGATAAACATATTCGCTCCCGGTTTCCAGCATTTCGTTTAGCAACGCCCGTGATACAATGTCCCGAGGCGCAAGCTCCTCCAGGGCATGATAAGCAGGCATAAATCTTTCTCCGCGGGTGTTATAGAGCAGTCCGCCTTCACCCCTTACGGCTTCGGAGATCAGGAAACGCTGGTTGTCATGGCTGAATAGTACGGTAGGATGAAACTGGATGAATTCCATATCGGCCAGCCGGCAGCCCGCGCGAAAAGCGGCTGCCAAACCATCAGCCGTGGCTACGCTGGGGTTGGTGGTGTAGCGGTATAACTGTCCGGCTCCCCCGGTAGCTATAATGGTGGCTTTAGCCGCATAAACCAGCTTGGTTTTTTGCCGGGCATCATAGACCAGAGCGCCATAGCATTCTTTGCTGCTGTCATTGCCCAGGATATCGACCAGAAACTGGTCCTCGATGATGCTTATGTCACTGTGTTCTTCACATTTCTTTACCAGCGCTACCCGGATGGCTTCCCCGGTAGCAT
>JAQUXM010000051.1:13675-16611 GCA_028692415.1 Syntrophomonadaceae bacterium
CGCGGCCGGCTGTGGGCTCCTTCGCGGGTCAGCGATACACTGCCGTCTTTCATATCAAAACTGGCCCCGGCCTCGATTAGTTCCCGCACCCGGACCGGGCCTTCGCGGACCAGCACATCAACCGCCTCAATTATGCAAAGACCGGCTCCTGCCTCCAGGGTATCCTCCAGATGCAAAAAAGGGGAGTCTTCTTCGTGCACCGCAGCGGCAATTCCCCCTTGAGCCAGTCCCGTATTTGATTCAGCTATGGTTTTCTTGGTCAATACTACTACTTTGCCGTAAACGGCAGCCTTCAAAGCGGTAAAAAGTCCGGCGATACCACCGCCGACAATTAAAAAATCAGTTTCAACTACCGGCGTATCCCGGTCCGGGGCTGCTATGTAACGTGTTATTATCATAATTCACCTATCAATTAATCGCTATCATCCTGTCCAGAACGATGCGCGCTCTCTTCCTTATTTCTTCGGCAACTTCTATCTGGTAGGCCATACTATCCATGGCCCGAGTCAGCTTCTCCAGCGAGATATATTTCATATCGCGGCACTGAAAACCAGCCCGCGCCAGGTAAAACTGCTTGTCCGGGCAGTTCTGCTGCAAGGTATGAAGAAAACCTTCTTCGGTGCCGATAATAAACTCTTTAGCAGTGCTGCTTTTTATATATTGCAGCATCCCTCCCGTGGAACATACCGCATCGGCTTGCCGGCAAACCGCAGGCGGGCACTCGGGATGCACTACTAATATCGCATCGGGATGCAATTTTTTTTGGGTTTCTATATCCTGAAGGGTTAAAACATCATGGATGGGACAGCAACCCTCCCAGCGTATCATCTTCCGCCCGGTCTGGCTCTCAACATAGGATCCCAGATTCCGGTCGGGAACGAAAATGACCGGCTGTTCTTCAGGAATCGATCTGACTACATTAACTGCATTGGAAGATGTACAACAAATATCACTCTCGGCTTTGACCTCTGCCGATGAATTAACATAACAAACCACAGCTGCGTTCGGATGATCTGCCTTCATGGCCCGCAGCTGTTCTGCCGTAATCATATCCGCCATCGGGCAGCCCGCTTGAATATCCGGCAGGATAACGGTTTTTTCGGGGCTGAGTATTTTGGCGCTCTCCGCCATGAACCTGACCCCGCAACAGATAATTACCCGGGCCTCCGTTCGGGCCGCCTGCCGGGCCATTTGCAGGGAGTCCCCCACAAAATCGGCTATTTCTTGAATCTCCGGCAACTGGTAGTAATGAGCTATTATTATGGCATTCAATTCTTGCTTTTTGCTTTCAATAAAAATACGCATCGTCCTGCCGGGTCAGATACCAGCAACCAGGCAGCCTGAATAGCCGCCGCCCTGGTATCTGACCCTTTATTATTCCTCCTACTCGTGAGAACCCTGGCAGATCTTTTTGATCTCGTTATTCTGATCCATAAACACCAGCCGGGGTTTGTGATCCTTGCATTCTTCGTCATTAAGAATGGTATAGGTCAGGATAATTACAATATCGCCTTGCTCAACCAGGCGAGCTGCCGCTCCGTTTAAGCAGATTACTTTCGACCCCCGTTCACCTTCCAGCACGTAGGTCTCAAAGCGTGCACCATTGTTGTTATTAACAATCGTTACCTTTTCATTTACGATTATATCAGCAGCATCCATCAGATCACGGTCAATGGTGATACTGCCCACATAAGTCAAATTAGCATCGGTAACAACCGCACGGTGTATCTTTGACTTGAGCATATAACGAAGCACTTTTTACACCTCCACTAACAGGTTGTCAATCAACCTTGTTTTACCAAACTTTACAGCCAGGGCTATTAAAACCCCGCCTTGGATCTCCTCAAGCGCCGACAGGTCTTGCCCGCTGGCAATCTCTATATAATCGATCCTGGCCAGGGGCCGGGCTTCGATCATATCTTTAATCTGCTGCCTGATTTTCTCTATCTCTCTTTCTCCATCCCTTATATTTTTTTCAGCCATCTTTAATGCCTGACTGAGCACCAGAGCCTGCTGGCGTTCTTCCTCATTCAGGTAGACATTGCGGGAACTCATCGCCAGTCCATCACTTTCCCGAACGATGGGCATTCTGACTATCTCCAGCGGAAAGTTCAAATCGCGCACCATTTTTTTGATAATTAAAAGCTGCTGGGCATCCTTTTGCCCAAAATAGGCCCGGTCCGGCTGGCAAATATGAAAGAGCTTGCTGACCACGGTGGTTACCCCTTTGAAATGGCCGGGTCTGGAGGCTCCACACATTTTGCCCGTAATATCACCGAAAACCTCTGCAAAAGTATCGTAACCGGCAGGATACATGTCTTGTACGCTGGGGGCAAAAACTGCATCGGTATTCTCCTTGAGCAGTAAGGCACTGTCCCGTTCCAGCTCGCGGGGATAGCTCCCATAGTCCTCACCCTGACCAAATTGAATCGGGTTGACAAAGATGCTTACCACCACTATGTCACAGTCCTGACGGGCCGCCTTGACCAGCGAGATATGCCCTTCGTGCAGGTAACCCATGGTAGGCACCAAGCCCATGCTTCTCCCCTGTTTTTTGTGTTTTTTGCACCAATCCTGCATCTCTTTTACACTGTTAAATATCTGCATAATTCTTCCTCGTCCCAAGATTAATATAGTCGTTCCAGGACTTCTTCTTTCATCGCAAAACCATGTTCCGCAGCAGGAAAAGTTCCTGCTTCAACCTCAGTCTTGTAAGCCTGCAAGGCCTCCATAATCAAAGGTTCCAGGTTGGTAAACTTCTTAACGAATTTAGGAATATGCCCCTTGAACATGCCCAACATGTCGTTTATAACCAGCACTTGCCCGTCGCAGTGAGGTCCGGCGCCGATTCCAATCGTAGGGATCGTAATCTCCTCAGTAATCTTTTGGGCCAGAATAGTCGGTACACATTCCAGAACCACACAAAAGGCTCCGGC
>JAQUXM010000208.1 GCA_028692415.1 Syntrophomonadaceae bacterium
GGGGGTTACATCCAAGAACCGGAAAAAGAGAAAAAGATATTAAAAATCATATAAGGGGGAAATCGAACCAGTTTAGCTGGAACCTCTTGAAATTATTAGAAAATGGAGGGAATATAAACATGGCTTCTAATTTTGCGGTTAATAATATTAGAGATTTTGAATTTATCCTATCCGAATGGCTTCCGACCGAGGGAGTATTTAATTATCCACAGTTTGCCGATTACTATTCCAGAGATGATGTCAAAGCCGTTCTGGGTCCCATCTTAAAGATGTGCAAGGAAGTAATCGAAGCTACCAATGATGATGGTGAAAACAATCCTATAAAATTCGAAAACGGTAAAGTAACCTGCCCGGCAAGCTTTGGACCGCTTTTCAAACAACTGCAGAGCGAAGGCTGGGGTACCAGTAACATAGATGATGCTCCGGATGCTATGGTATTGCCGGAAATGCTGAATGGAGCGGTTTGGGAACTGATCGGGGCAGCCAATCCCACTTTTATGCCTTATGTACTGCTGACCAGCGGTGCGGCCGGCCTGATCCAGAGCTTTGGCGATGATAAACTGAAAGCGATGTTCCTGCCCAAGATGATGGATGGAACCTGGTCTGGAACTATGTGTCTGACTGAGCCCAGTGCAGGCTCCGATGTTGGTGACATTCTTTCCAAGGCATTCCCCACTGACAATCCCCGCATCTTCAAGATTAAAGGAAGCAAGATATTCATCACCGGCGGCGACAATGACTTCTGCGAAAACATCATTCACCTTTATCTGGCCCGTGTTGAAGGTGCCAAACAAGGAACCGGCGGAATCTCTCTGTTTGTAGTACCGAAATTCTGGGTAAATGAAGATGGCAGTTTCGAAGACAATGATTTCCAGACCACTGGTGTAGAACATAAAATGGGCCAGGCCGGCTCCGTAACCGCTGCTCTGGCGGCTGGCGACAATGACGGCTGCCGCGGCTGGCTGTTGGGTGTAGACCCCCGCGAAAACGAAGGCAAAGGCCAGGGTATGGCTCAGATGTTCCAGATGATGAACCTGGCTCGTATGGAGACCGGTCATATGGCTCTGTCCTGTATCATCAATGCATTTGCCAATGCCCGCGACAATGCCAAGGAAAGAGTACAGGGCCGCCTGATGACCAATCCCAAGGCTGGCCGTGTAGCGATCATCAACCATGAAGACATCAAACGTACTTTGATGCTCGGCAAAGCTCACATCGAAGCCATGAGAGCTATGATGTACCGCGTATATCTGGCATTTGACCAGAGACACCGGGATCCCGATCCGGAAGTAAGAAAAGCGGCTGCTGACCTGATTGAAATGACCACTCCGCTGGTTAAGGCCTATATCTCCGATGAGAGCTGGGGACTGATATCCGAAGCCATCCAGTCCTATGGCGGTTATGGCTATTGTGAAGAGTATCCTGTTTCCAAGCTGGCCCGCGACTCCAAGATCTACTCCATCTGGGAAGGCACCAACTTCATCCAGTCCATGGACCTGGTCGGCCGCAAGATGACCATGAAGGGTGGATCGGTGTTCGCATCCTTTGTACAGGATATGTGTGATTTCTGTAATGCCAACAAAGGCAATGAGACATTTACCAAGGAATTTGCCAACCTGGACAAAGCCCTTAAAGCTTTCAAGGAAATGCTAACCGTCTACAACGATAAAGCCAAGACCAATCCCAGCATTATTCCGCTATTCTCGCGCCGGGTGCTGACTGCTACTTCACAGCTCTACTGCGGCCGCCTGATTATCGACCAGGCTTTATTGGCTGACAAGAAAGCTAAGGAACTGGGTGCAGATCACTATGATTACAACTTCTATATTGGCAAGGTAGCGGTTGGCAGATACTATCTGAGAAACGTAGTACCCAATGTATGGAATGTTGCCGAAATCGTAATGGATGGCGATACCTCAGCGATCGACGTTCCGATTGAAGTATTCGAATACTAGAATCAAGAACCGTAATATAAGCTAAACTTCAGGACTCCGCAATTAGGCGGAGTCCTTTTTTTTGGGGTGACAAGGGGACCTTTTGCCCCTCTCGCAAGAGGTGCAAAAGGTCCCCTTGTCACCCCAAAAAAAAAGCCGTCCCGGATTAAGGGGCGGCTTTGCTCATATATGTATTAATACAGAATATATGAGCATATAGATTGGGAAGGGAAAGTAAAGGCTTACAATAAAGTTCAGTGACAAGTTGATTATTAGCTTCCTTGTTAACTTGATAATAAACTGCTTAAAAATTGGATCTGCCTGTTACATATCAATTAGTTGTGAAGTTCCTATGGCCGGTTTAACGATATCTTAACTTTATTGATTAAGCTAATAACAACTTATGAAGCAGGGGGGGAAAAGGTTACACTATGCAGGAAAGATATTATAAAATCGGCGAGGTAGCAGAACTGCTGGGTGTAGAGCAATATACCCTGCGCTATTTGGAAAATACCTTGAATTTGAAGATAAAGCGTAATGAGCGCAGCGATAGATTATACACCGAATCGGACCTGGAAACCCTCAAATTGGTTTTGCAACTGAAAGAACGCGGGCTTAACACTACGGCTATCAAGCTGGCTTTGGAAAATGCTGAAGAAAAAGAAGAAACCGGAATAGCCACAGCTGGTAATTCCACAAGCCTGGATTTGCTGGAGGTTGTATCGATTACCAAAAATATTTATGAACAGAACAGTCAATTGCTGGAGCAGAATCGCAAGCTGGAGAAGCGGATGGAAAGGCTGGAGGAAAAGATTGAAAAACGCAACTTGGAGCGTGAAA
Organism: Syntrophomonadaceae bacterium; assembly: GCA_028692415.1. GTDB lineage: Bacteria > Bacillota > Syntrophomonadia > Syntrophomonadales > Syntrophomonadaceae > JAQUBU01. The sequence goes on from JAQUXM010000208.1 coordinate 2,775, forward strand.
GGAAAATCGATGATTTTCTTAACCTCTGGAAGGCGGAACAGGAGGGCAAGGGTAAATCCTGGTTATCCAAACTATGGGGAAAATAATCCTTACTAACTGCGGGAAAGAAAATCCAGCAGGCATAGAAGTCTATAACGGGTGGTTTGTCTAGGGCTGTTCCGGAGCAGCTCATTCTTAACCTCCGGCCTGGAGAGATAGGTTTTGAAATCGTTTACTAATGGCTGACGGGCAAGGGGATAGCGGTTTATCCAGGCCAGGGATTTCTGCTGGCTTAACAAAAAGTTCTTAAATAGTTCATGACGCTTTTCTTCACTACTTGGCTTTGCTTCTGCTATTTCGCTGCTTTCCAATTGGGAATTGGCCATATCCAGATAGATGTTTATCATTTGAGGTGCTTGTTCCAGCAAGGTATCAAGACGCCATACCAATTCCTGGCCGTTGAATCGCTGGAGGTCAAACCCCTGCTCACCTTCTTCAACTTCATAGATTTTACAGCTTAATAATTCGTTGTCAACTGCCAGATTGTAATGAGAATCCGGGTTGAAGGAAAATATCTTGTATCTTCCTTGAATATCCAACTCGAGATTGCCTGTATCAAAGCGGATCTTCTCCAGGCCAGGGTTATGGCTTTGCGGATCTATGCTTTGGATATAAAATTGAAAAGGAAAAATGCTTTTTACCTGGCTCCCTGCAGCCATGCCCGACTCCTTCCATAAACTCAAACCGCGAACTACATTAAAATCACAAT
>JAQUXM010000209.1 GCA_028692415.1 Syntrophomonadaceae bacterium
AATCATATTAATACCGGCTTTCCATAAAAATTTTACAACCGTGCTATTATATCATATCAACCAGCAGACGCAAGCTTTGCGGAATCAAAACCATAACGAAGTTCCTGGACACCATGCCCAAGAAATTAATCATTAAAAGTCACGTTTAGCAAAGAGGTGTAAGGCCAGCCATAACATTAAAAGTATATAGACCAAAGCATATACTAACATCCATATGCTTGGTGCAGAGGTTACGCCAAAGGGGCCAAAATTGACAATAAAACCCCCGCCCACCGTTCCCGCCATCTTCGCAACGGCCATCCGGTAAATCGCATCACAGGGCATAATCAGGCTGGTTATAACGCCGGTATTGATCAGGGCGCTGTTGTTAATCAGGACCCCTATCTGTTCCATAAACCCGCCAATAATCGCGATTATAAAAAGCATAAAGGCAATTACCCCGGTAGCCATAGTGCTCATCAATACCGAAAATAAATGGGCAACTGCCAGCAAGACCACGGGGAAGAGCATAAAAACCAGGATACCTCCAAGCATGGCCTCGGGGCTTATCATCAGTTTAAAATAGTGAATGACCAGCCACGCCATGCTGCCTACCAGTACACTGCTGTAAAGCGCGGTCACCAGGGCATAAGCCAGGAACTTGCCCAGGAGAATGGCCTGGCGGCTAAAAGGGCGGGAGGCCAGACTTAAGATCGTACCGCTTTCAATCTCACCGGCGATGCTTCCTGCTCCCAGCATGATGGACAGTGCTCCCAGCAAAAAGGAGGAAACATACCAGCCCAGGGTCAGAAACTGGTATCCTATCTGCTGCTTGTACCAGAATTGGTTGGAATTCATAAAAGCAAGGTCCTTGACCAAATAATGCAAAGCGATATTATAAATGAGCAGATAGATAAGCGATAAAACTACACCCAGATGCAGTATGCGCTTATTGCTTATTTCTTTTAAAGTCAGCCTTATAATGTTATACATTTGTTAACTCAGGCCTCCTTTATCTCCAATTAAATCAAGGAAAACCTCTTCCAGCCCCCGGCTGTTAATATCGATATTGTAAATTGGAACTCCGCGCCGTACCAGTTCGTTAATTATGGAGGGTACTTCATTTTTGCTCTCCACGTTGAGCACAATTTTATCGGGGGTTAGTTCCAGAAGTTTATTCTTTAAGCGCCAGCCTTGCAGAAGGTTGGCGTCGAGATTTCCGGTTTCTATGACCAGTTGTTGATTGTCCTGGAGAAATTGCTTGATAGCGCCCTGGACGATAAGTTGTCCTTTGTTAATAAATCCCAGGTGGGTGCAGGTCATTTCCACTTCACTCAGCAAATGACTGTTTAAAAAGATAGTCGTGCCCCGTTTTTTCAAAATACCGATAAGATCGCGTATATCCCGCCTGCCAATCGGGTCGAGCGCGGAAGTAGGTTCATCCAGAAAGAGCAGTTGCGGGTGATGCAGGATAGCTCCGGCCAGGGCCAGCCGCTGCTGCATGCCTTTGGAATAGCCTTTGATTTTTTCCTTTTCCCGTCCCCGGAGTCCTACCAGCTCCAAAGCCTCAGCAATAGCTGATGATTGTTCATGTTTGGCAAGACCGTAGCTGCGCGCATAAAAGACCAGCAACTCCTGGGCCGTCAACCATTCATAGAGGCGAAACAGTTCCGGTAAATAGCCGGTAGTTTTTTTGATGGCCAGGTTATTTACGGATTGGCCTTTTATAAGGACCTGCCCGGAACTGGGCCAGACCAGACCCAGGAGCATTTTTACCAGGGTGCTTTTACCTGCTCCATTGGGACCGAGCAAGCCAAAGACCTGCCCCTCCTCCAAGGAAAGGCAGATCTTGTTGCAGGCCGGATTGTGACCATAAACTTTACTTAAGTCGCGGGTTTCAACTAACATGTTATTACCTCAACGATTGCGCAATGGATATCAGATCGACTTGGTGGTCAGGTGAAGCATTCTCCAGCGAATATAGCATGCCATTCTCCTGCCATATTAAAACCTCATGTTGATTATCCTTTAACATGACCGCATCTTGGCCGTTTATATTGACTTTCTCTGAATTCTCTCCCGGTATCAAGAGGGTATGCTCCCAGTCATTTACGGCATCCAGTTGCTGCCGGATGCTTTCCGGCCAGATGGGCAAGGCCACCATGGCCCGGGCAGCTTCATCTACTTCAACACCTGCCGGCACTTCCAATTCCGGTGCCGGAACCTGCAGCAAGCGGTAGTCTTTGGTGTTGATTTCCAGGGAATCACCTACTTTAATGCGCAGGGTTTGCCCGTTCAGGGAATCAGGCAACAAATAGTCGCTGCCCAGTGCTTGGATAAACTCATTAACGCTTTCGGTGTCCGGGGTGAATGCCACTTCCGGCACTTTTTGCAGGAAGTAGGCAGCTTCCGCTTGATTAAGGTTCTCGGGCAGCTTGACGGAAAACCCCAGTTGGCTCAGATCTTCATATTTTAAGCTCTGGCGCTCCGCTTTGCCGACCGTCTCAAACTTGCCGAATTTGTCCAGCTGAATGCTTTCATTGCCCTTTTGTAATGCTTGTTCGATACTTGCAATATCATTGGGGGTTATACTTATGGTATCAACCTGCTGCACGCGAAATACCTTTAAGAAGTTGGCAGCTACGGTTTGAGCTGCGGGGTTTGAAGCCACCAGGACGAGTGCCATGATGATGGCAGCCGCAACCGCCATTTTCTTGAATCGCATAAAAAATGCTCCCTTCTGCTGTTTTTTCATTTGGCTGGCAATATGCTGCCAGGATTCCTCCTGCCCGTGTAAGGGCAAATCTTGCCCCGAACCGGCCAATACTTTCATCCGGGTCTGGGTAAAGATGAGACTCTGCTCCACCTCTTCCAGCGCGCGGGAACACATCGGGCAGGTGATAAGATGATCCTCAATATACGCACTTTCTTCAGGTGACAGCGCTTTTTCCAGATATAGCAATAGTTGGCCTTGGTCCGGGCATCTCATGTTTTTTCCCCACCTCTTTCTCGGTATAGACAGCTTTAAACCTCTGCATGGCTCGCATTAACATGGTTCCCACCGACCCGATGGCTAAACCGGTGGCTTCGGCCATTTCTGAATAGGACAAACCAGCCATCTTCATTTTTAAAAGGATTTGTTCTTTCCAGGCCAGGGTTGCCAGTGCGGCTTCCACCTCCAGGCGGTTGAAATCCTGCTGCCAATCGTCGGTGTTGATGGCCAATTGGCTGCGCGCAGTGTTTTCCCATTTGAAACGAAGTTGCTGCTGCCGTAAATAGTTAAAGGCCAGGTTGCTCAGGACTTTTTTTAACCAGGCCCGGGGTACAGCGATATCCTGAGGGCGGGGGGAATTGAACCAGCGCAAGAAAACCTCCTGGCATAAATCCTGGGCAGTTTCTCTATCTTTGACCAGGTAGAGAGCATAACGGAATAAAGGCGGATATTCCTGGTTGAAAAATTCTTCAGCTGTATTTTGGCTATAGCCTGCTTGCAGTGCAATACCTCCCTTCGCCAGATGCATCTATATAATATAAGACACA
>JAQUXM010000052.1 GCA_028692415.1 Syntrophomonadaceae bacterium
GGTCTGAATGATTTTGAATCGCGGATCGTAAAAATGGTCAACTGGAGCAAGACCCCGGTGGTGGCGGTGGATATCCCCTCTGGAGTTGAGGCTGATACCGGGCGAGTAAATGGGGATGCGGTTATGGCAACCCATACCGTCAGTTTTGCTTTACCCAAAATCGGAATGGTAATAGAGCCGGGCAAGAATTATTGTGGAACTCTAAGTGTGGCGGATATATCCATTCCCCGGATCCTGTTGGAACAATCTACCTTAAAAAATAATTTAATAAATGACTCAATGATAAAGCCTTTTATAAAGCGGCGTCAGCCTGAATCCCACAAAGGAACCTATGGTCATACGCTGGTGCTGGGAGGATCGACAGGCATGAGCGGGGCTGTTATAATGACCGCGGCTGCGGCACTGAGGACCGGGTCTGGTTTGGTAACGGCGGCGGTTCCAGAGTCGCTGCTTCCGGTGGTTGATACTTCGCTAAGTGAGGTTATTTCTGTACCTCTGGCAGAAAACAATGATGGCACGATAGCACTGGAAGCACTGCCGCAGATCGAGAGTTTGTTGGGAAAGGTTTCGGTATGTGCCATGGGACCTGGCCTGTCTGCTTATTCAGACGCGTTGGCACTAATCCATTTTATTCTGCAGAAATCAGGAGTGCCATTGGTAATTGATGCAGATGGTCTTAATGCGCTGCAAGGCAACCTGGATATTTTGAAAAACCACCAGGTTCCATTGGTTTTAACTCCCCATCCTGGAGAAATGGCCCGGCTTACTGGCCGGAGCATTAACGAGATTCAAAACAACCGGATCGAAATAGCTCGGGATTTTGCACAAAGCTGGGGATTAACCCTGGTGCTAAAGGGCAATAACACCGTAATTGCCAGTTCAAACGGGGAGATATACATAAACACCAATGGCAATCCGGGAATGGCTACTGGCGGCAGTGGGGACGTATTGTGCGGCATTATCAGCAGCCTAATCAGTCAGGGACTTAAACCCATGATAGCTGCAGTGGTGGGGGTTTACCTGCATGGCCTGGCCGGTGACCGGGCTGCGGAATTAAAAGGGCAGCGAGGATTGATTGCCGGAGATATTATTGCTTGCCTACCGGATATTTTGAAGGCATTTGAGATATAAATATTAATATATAGGCGTTAGGGGTGAGGCGTACAATCTCCTAAGGCTTATTGCATGGGTGGCTGCCCCTGCTCGAAAGCTATTACTCTACCCTTTGGGTACTACGATGTTTACCGTCGCTAACGCAGGCATGGGTTAAATTATTAAAGGGAGAGGGATGAAGAATAAAAATGTTAGCAAAAGATGTAATGACCAGAGATGTAATCACGGTAAGTCCTTCAGATAAAGTGGATGAAGTAGCTCAAATATTGATTGACAATAAGATTAGCGGCGTACCGGTAGTGGATGCGGAACGTCATGTTTTAGGGATAATCACGGAAAAGGACCTGATGGTTAAAGCCGGTGAATTAAAGATGCCTTTCTATCTTACTTTATTTGACAGTATTATTTTCCTGGAAAACCCCATACGATTTAATAATGATTTAAAAAAATATACGGCTTCTCGAGTAAAAGACGCCATGACCAGCAAAGTGCTGGTGGTTGAGGAAGACACACCTTTAAACAAAGTGGTGGAGATCATGCAGGATAAAAGAATTAATCGTGTTCCGGTAGTCAGGCATAACAAACTGGTGGGGATTATCACCCGCAATGATATACTTAAATCTCTGGTGAGAAATCATGGATAATTTTAGGCCAACTTGGGCAGAAATAGATTTAACTGTTATCCAGCACAATTTAGCCTGTATCAGGAAAATAGTAGCCCCGGCCATGATAATGGCGGTAGTCAAAGCCGATGGTTATGGGCATGGCATGCTTGAGGTCTCCCGCACCTGTCTGCAGGAGGGCGTGGAATGTCTGGGAGTTGCGAGTCTGGATGAAGCGCTTTTCTTAAGGGAAGCCGCTGTAGAAGCCCCGGTTTTGGTGCTGGGATATATTCCTGAGGAATTTGCCGAAGTTACGGTAAAACATAATATAAGAGCCAGTGTGTTTACCTGGGCTTTTGCTGAAGCTTTGTCCAGGGCGGCGGTAAAACTTGAGCAGACTGCGAATCTGCATATAAAAATTGACACCGGTATGGGACGCCTGGGCTTTCCGGCAGTACCCGAGACCTTGGACATAATTACTGAAATCAGCGAACTGCCGGGTATAAAAATAGAAGGAATTTTTACTCATTTTGCCGAGTCGGATAGTCTGAACAAGGATTTCAGCCAGGAGCAATTAGCCGCCTTCAATGGTATTATATCGGCCCTGGAACAGCGGGGGTTATCAATCCCCTGGAAGCATTGCTCCAACAGCGCAGCATTGATGGATATGCCTGAATCCCATTTCAATATGGTGCGGGCTGGTATAGTTCTATATGGACTGTATCCTTCCCAATTTGTTAATCAAGATAAACTGCCTATAATTCCAGCTATGACCTTGAAAAGCCGGATAAGTTTTCTCAAGGATTTGGAGCCCGGCCATTCCGTAAGCTATAACCGGACTTATTGCTGCAGCCGGAAAACCAAGGTAGCAACCGTGCCAATTGGATATGCCGACGGCTACAGCAGACTGTTGTCGAATCGCGCACAAGCCGTAATACACGGCCAAAAAGTTCCCTTAATCGGCAATGTGTGTATGGATCAGTGTATGTTTGACGTTAGTAATGTGAAAGGAGTCAAGGAAGGAGATGAGCTGATTCTTTTTGGGCGGCCTGAAGATGGAATTACTGCCGATGATTTAGCGGAAATTATTGGGACCATCAACTATGAAGTAATATGTTCGCAGAGTGTAAGGGTTCCGAGGATTTATATTGGAAAAACTTTTTAATGTAATTATTGGATTTGCGAGCAGGCATGCATATCAATATAATAGAGTAATAGAAATGTGTGCGGATGTCAATAATTATGGAGGTGCTCGCTTTGCCAGCCTCAAAAAGGATAATAATAACTGTTTCAGAAAGTCTGCTGCTTGAAGTTGATAATATAACAACCATGGAGAGTAAGAATCGAAGTCAGATTGTTAGAGAGGCTATAAAGTTCTATCTGGGGGAGCGCAAGAGAATTCTGGCCATGGAACAGATGAAAAAGGGTTATCTGGAAATGTCCGAGATTAATCTGAGCTTGGCCAGCAAGAATTCAGGGGTAGAGGAAGAAGCCATGATCAACGATATAGAAAAACTTTTGGAGTGATTTTATAGATGATCAAACGCGGTGAAATCTATTTTGCCCAGCTTAACCCGGTGGTCGGATCAGAACAGGGCGGTGTCAGGCCGGTTTTGGTAGTGCAAAATGACATAGGCAATCAGTATAGCCCGACTACCATAATATTGGCTATTACCGCCCAGATTAATAAGGCCAAGTTGCCTACGCACGTAGAGCTCAAGGCTAATCTCTACGGCTTGGAGAAAGACTCGGTGATACTGGCCGAACAGATCAGGACGATAGATAAAACCAGGTTAAAACAAAAAATTGCTGTATTAAAAGAGGAAACGATGGATAAGGTCAATCATGCGCTTAATGTTAGCCTGGGTCTGAGTGAAGTGTAGTACATAAGCTGGTAAGGAGTGAGGAATAAGGGGTGAGGTGAAAAACTCAGTTCAAATTTGACTTTAGCCTTATGCCTTTAGCCGTAGCATTTAGGAAAAAGCATAATTAGATTACATTTTTCAAACAAACATATATGAAAAAGCAAACAGGTTCTTAAGCTGAGGAACCTGTTTTTTTGTAAACTGCAGGCTTTTAATTAATGCGAAGAGCAAAATTTTTTTACCATACTCCTCACCCCTTACACCTTACTTCATTGAGGGGGGTATTGAATGCGGCCCATAATTGGAATTACGGCCAACTACAGTGATGCGGAAAGGCTTTACAGCCTGCGGGAGGTCTATACCCGGGCAGTTCAAAAAGCTGGCGGTACCGCCATTATTCTGCCGCCTGTGGAAAATGACGAAATCATTGCAAACTATCTGAGCATCTGCAACGGGTTTATTCTTTCAGGAGGGGATGATATTGACCCTTTTTACTGGGGGGATTTGCCGCAAGGAGGATTGGCGCAAATTAACCCGCTTCGAGATCGTTTTGAAATATGCCTGACTAGTAGAGTACTGGAACTCAAGCTGGCTGTTTTGGGTATTTGCCGGGGTTGCCAGTTGCTGAATGTAGCCAGCGGCGGCAGCCTGGTTCAGGATATTAGCAGCAATTTAAGCCATGAACAAAAAGCACCTAAAGATTATGCTTTTCATGATATATTTATAGATAGAAATTCGCGTTTGGCTGATATTTTGAATAGCGAAGCGATAAGGGTTAACAGTTTTCACCACCAGGCCGTAAATAGACTTGGATGGGATATGAGAGCAGTAGCTTATGCGGTTGATGGTACGGTGGAAGGCATTGAAAGTCTGGGAGCGGGCTTTGCCGTGGGAGTGCAATGGCACCCGGAATGGCTCTGCGATAAATACTCCCAGAGCTTGTTCAGAGCGTTGGTTGAAGCAGCAGTAACAGCAAAAATAACAGGCAGATAATACTAGCCCATATATTGAACAGGAGCCCTTGAGTTTTCATAGGATACTGTAACAGGAGGAGAAAATAGATTGATAGCCATAAAAGCAGGGCGTATTCTTACCATGGAGAACCATGGGGTAATTGCTGACGGTGTAGTAATCGTTGAAGGAGAATTTATCAAAGCGGTGGGCAAAAATATAGATATCCCTGAAAACTGCCGGGTTATTGATGCCGGTAATGGCTATATCTGCCCTGGTTTTATTGATGCTCATACGCATATCGGATTGGGAGAGGAGATTTATCCCGTCGAGGGTGATGATGTAAATGAAAGCAGTGATCCAATAACCTCGCACCTTCAAGCTTTGGATGGTATTAACTTCCGGGATCTGGCTTTTGAGGACGCACTGCAAGGGGGAGTTACAAGGGCAATGTGCATGCCCGGCAGTGCCAATATTATTGGGGGGCAGGCGGTATTTCTGAAAAACCTGGCTCCAGCTATGGAGGAGATGGTTTATCGCCATCCCTGGGGGCTGAAGGCTGCTCTGGGGGAGAACCCCAAGCGGGTTTATGCCGGGCAAAAAAAGTCCCCTCTAACCCGGATGGCCAATGCTGCATTGCTCCGGGAAGCTTTTTATACAGCGGCTAAGGCTATGGACAAAGAACCGGCCGATAGCCGCGAGAGTTTTAGACAACAGTCTCTGATTCAGGTTTTAAAGAAAGAAATGCCGCTATTGCTGCATGCGCATCGAGCAGACGATATATTGACAGCGTTAAGGATAAAAGATGAGTTCAATATCGACCTTATCATTCAGCATGGAACCGAGGCTTTCTTGATTGCTGAGGAGCTGAAAAAGCGCAATGTTCAAGTCTGTCTGGGACCTTTGCTGGTTAACCGGGCCAAGGTCGAGATGAAGGAAGTGTCATTTAAGAGTGCTGGACTGCTGGCCCGGGCAGGTGTGGAATTTGCTCTGATTACTGATCACCCGGTAGTGCCGATCGAACATTTAAGAGTATGTGCTGCTCTGGCAGTTCGGGAAGGACTTGATGAAGACCTGGCGCTGCAATCGATAAGCAGTATTCCAGCCCGGCTGCTAAGGGTAAACAAAGAACTGGGAAGCATAAAAGCCGGGAAAAGAGCTGATTTGGTCGTCTTCGACGGGCACCCCTTTGATTTCCGGACGCATGTAACAATGACGATGGTAGATGGGCAGTTATGGGGGGGTAAACATGAACAAAGGTGATTTATTTACGGTTTATCTCAACGGCTCAACAATGACCGTGTGTGTGCTGGGTTTTTATAATGAAGAGTATAGCGGCGAAGAAATGGTGCTTTTAGCCGTGGTAGGTCATGAAAATATGGTCCATGTGCCCCTCGAAGATCTGGAAGCACTGTTCCCGCAACGCAAGCATATAAATTAAGGGTTGGTGAGGCGTGAGGGGTAAGGGGTAAGGGGAAGAATACCTTTAATACTTGTATTAACCCCTGCCCGCAACATTAGTGGTGAACGAAGTTCACATCAGTAGTGCCCGAAGGGTGCAACATTAGTGGTGAACGAAGTTCACATCAGTAGTGCCCGAAGGGTGCAACATTAGTGGTGAACGAAGTTCACATCAGTAGTGCCCGAAGGGTGCAACATTAGTGGTGAACGAAGTTCACATCAGTAGTGCCCGAAGCGTCCTTATTCCTGCTCAGAGAGCACATCGTAGTGCCGGGGAGCGGGGGGCATATCCCTAATGGCACAGTCAAAAATTTAATCCTTTAATTCCTCCTTACCCTCCAGAGGCCCACCACAGGGTTAACAGCAAAACTTCTTCATGCCTGATCCAAGAAAGGCACCTCCTCACTCCTAACCTTTCCAATATTTTCTTCAAGGGTTTTAACTTTATGTCAAGAAATACTTTAATTGTAAATACAACAAAATAATAACGGAGGTGGTGCATTTGCGCAAGGCATACATAATAATGCTTGCTCTCTTACTTACTGGTCTTTTTTCTTCTACATATGCGGCCGAGGCCGCAGTAAGCCCTAAACTAAGAATAGATGGCGGTCTAAGACAATTCAGTCCCGGTGCTCAAATCTGCAACAACCGGACCATGATCCCGGTTCGCCTGGTGGTAGAGGATGAAGCTTTACAAGGTCAGGTGTACTGGGACAGCCAGTTACGCAAGGTAGCCATTGATTGTAAAGGCAAGTATATCGAATTGTTTATTGGAAACAATGAGGCAAGGGTGGATGGTGAGGTTAAATACCTGGATGCGGCTCCCTATGTGTTTCAGGATCGGACCTATATACCGCTGCGCTTTTTTGCTGAAAACTTGGGGGCGATCGTAGGATGGGATAAAGAACGTTCAGAGGTGCTGATAAGCTTTAATCAGAAGACCCGGGTTTTTGCCTATTATTATTCTCGTTCTTTTAGTGAATTTAAAGAAAATGTCCAGTTGTTCACGGATGTAGCATATCGTTGGTTAGCTACCAATGCGCGTGGCGAGCTTTCCTACGAATATAGGGACAGCTCTAATGAAGCCCTTAGTTTAGCGCGGAGCCTGGGTTTGAAGAATCATGCCAGTGTTGTTTTAATGGGCCAGGACCCGCTTCATCAACTGCTTGCCAGCAGTGAAAACCGGGCGCGGCTGATTGGCAATCTGCTGGATGAAGTCAAGCAAAATGATTATGATGGCGTCAATATTGATTTTGAACTAATGGCTGCAAGCGATGCGGCCAACTTTACAACTTTTCTTAGGGAACTTAAAGCCTCTTTGGGGCCGGACAAGGATTTGTCAGTAGCCGTATTTGCCCGTACCGGCAAGGAAAAATGGGCAACCCCCTATGAGTACCAAAAAATAGGCGAAATAGCGGATTGGGTCGTTGTAATGGCCTATGATTATTCATATACCAATACTGCTCCCGGACCGATAGCTCCCCTGGGCTGGGTGAAAGAAGTTGTGGCTTATATGATCGATAACATACCGCGCGAAAAATTATTGTTGGGACTGCCCACTTATGGTTATGACTGGGCCGACGGATTAAAGACGACCTCGGTTACTGCCAGCAAGCTACAGGCATTGGAACAAAAATATAAAGTAACCGAGGGCTTTGATTACCCGAGTATGAGTCCTTATTACAATTATGTGGATAGCAATGGCAAATACCATCAGATCTGGCTCGAAAATGAATTGAGTCTCAACGAGAAATTGAATGTGGCGAAAAGCAATCAACTGGGAGGAATCTCTTTCTGGAGGATTGGCAACGGATTTGATGATTTATACCAACTCCTGCAAAAGGACCAGGGGGGACAATGACTCGGGTAAGGCGTTCAGTGTAAGGTGTAAGGGGTCAAACCCTTAGAAAAGCGTATATAAATTAGAAACTTTACAATGAATAGCTATAGTCCATGAGAAGGGTTAACTGGAATAAAGAACGTTCCGGCAAAGGTTTATAAAAGGAAATAGGGGAGGCGATTAGCCTCCCCTATTAGCTTAGATCTGCTGGCATCTGCCCATGCCACCCTGGCGATTGCCTCTTCCGGAGCCAGCATTGGCATTTCCAGTTTCACTGCGGTTAAGTCTTTCTTTGATGCGTTCATTCATTTGAGCCAAGCAACTGTCATATTGAGCCTGGTCAATGCTTCCGGCATCCAGGCGTTCTTTTAATCTGGCCTGGTTGGTGGTGGTGATCTTGTTGATGAGAGTTGTCTCGTCCACTCCATTGGTTTTGGCAATACTCAACAAGGATTGGCCGGCCTGGCGGTTTTCTCTGATTTTCTCGGTATTCAGCCCGCTTAATTCAGCTACAGCCTTGAGCATGGTTTGACTCTGCATTCCTTGTCCCGAGCCTTTCATGTTTCCCTGGAAAGTACAAACTCCATTATTTAACCCTTGCTGTTTGCCTTGCTGATTGCCGGAGCCTGTCACTCCAGCCATGGCCGGAAGTGCAATTCCGATAACCAGGATTCCCAGCATCAATAAGATGCCCATTCTAAGTAAGTTCTTTTTCATTTATTTTCCCTCCTCTTAATTTTTATAAACTGAGCTTAACAGGAAATGTTAAAATAAATTTTAATAAATTATAAAGAATTCTTGATATTTTAAAACCTGCTTTTAGTGCTGGCAAAGATTAAAACTATCTGGGAGAGGATACAATGACTACAGAGCAACCTAATTTATTTGGTGATATTGAAGAAGCTCCCCGGGAAAACCGGTGGCCTGATGAAAAGGTGGAAGAAACAAACACTTTACTAAATTTTCTGCCCTTGGTGAAGATCGAGGACGCTTATCCCGAAAAAGATGACTATGAGAAGTTGTGGCAGGCAGGCCGGGAATGCCATAAGTGCCGGCTACGCAGCACCTGCCAGCAGGTGGTGTTTGGGGCTGGCAATATGCAGAGCAAAATAATGCTGGTGGGCGAAGGTCCGGGCAAGGATGAAGATATACAAGGATTGCCATTTGTGGGACGTGCTGGCCAGCTCCTGGATAAAATACTGCAGGCCGCAGAAATACCCCGGCCCGAGGTTTTTATCACTAATGTGGTCAAATGCCGGCCGCCCGGAAATCGCCTGCCCAATCCGGATGAAGTCAAAGTGTGCAGGAATTGGCTGGAGGCGCAGATCAGGATTCTAAAACCACAAATCATAGTCTGCCTGGGAGCCATGGCCAGCCAGACTATTATCGATCCCAAAGCGGCAATTTCTAAAATAAGGGGCCGTTGGTTCAGTCGGCAGGGTATAAAAATAATGGCTACTTTTCATCCCGCGGCTTTGCTGCGAAATGAAAGCTATAAGAAACCAACTTGGGAAGATTTTAAGCAAATTAGAGATGAATACAAGAGGTGAACACTTTGCAAATAAATATTGCTACCGATGAGGACATGCAGCAACTGGGCTGGCAGATTGCCAGCGTTCTGGAAAAAGGTGATGTGCTTTATTTAAATGGTGAACTGGGTGCCGGCAAAACCACCCTGGCTAGAGGTATTGCCAGAGGATTGGGATTTAAAGGTCGCGTGAGCAGTCCTACCTTTACGCTAATGAATGTGTATCCGGGGGCTAAAGAAATCTTTCATTTCGACTTGTATCGTTTACAGGGCAATGAACTGGAGGATTTGGGCTGGGAAGATTATGTGGAAAAAGATGGAGTATGCCTGGTGGAATGGCCGTTGGTGGCAGACCGCATTTTCCCCGGCGAAGCCTTGATTGTGCGTATTGACCTGGTAGATGAAGATTATGACCGCGAGCGGCAAGTCAGTATATCGGGAGTAGGCAAACGCTACCTGCAAAAGCTTGAGGAGTTGAAGAAAGTTGTTAATACTGGCCATTGATAGTGCTACTCCGGTTGCGGGCGTAGCATTGCTTACTGAAGAGAAGTTGCTCAAGGAAGAATTCAGCAATTATAAAAAAACCCACTCGGAAACGCTTATGGTAATGATTGACCGGGTTATGAAAGAATGTGAGTGTTGTCTTGATGAGCTTACCGCCATTGCCTTGAGCATAGGACCCGGTTCTTTTACCGGTCTGCGAATTGGAATGGCTACGGTTAAGGGCTTGTGTCTGGCTAAAAGTCTACCCCTGATAGAGATTTGCACTCTGGATGCCATCGCCCACAATATAGCTGGAACCAGGGCACTGGTTTGCCCGCTTTTGGATGCCCGCAAACAGGAGGTGTATACTGCTTTTTATGATGTGGAAGAGACTAAACCGCGTCGGTTGGGTCAAATTATGGCTTGTTCACCGGAACAGTTTGTAAATGCCGCCTTGAGTTTAGCCAGGGAGCAGGAAAGAGATAGATTGATCCTGCTGGGCGATGGCTTTTACAGTTACCGGGACTATTTTCATAAGATGCTGGGAGAGAAGATGCAGGCAGCACCACTGCACTTGGGGTTGCCAAGGGCTTCAGCAGTCGGCAGTCTGGCCATCGATAAAGCTTTAGAGGGGGATTATGCAGATCCCTTGAAACTTCGTCCCCTCTATATTAGATTATCGGAAGCTGAATATCGTTTGGGTAAAGGAGAATTGTGATGCTTAATGCCCAGTTTATTATTCGTAAAATGACTGAACAGGACCTGGATCAGGTTATGAATATAGAAAAAGCATCTTTCGCGCTGCCCTGGTCCCGGGACTCCTACCACAATGAATTAAGCAATGAATATGCTATCTACCTGGTCTGTGATGTGGCGGGGAAAACGGCTGGATATGCTGGTATCTGGTCGGTCTATGAGGAAGCCCATATTACCAATGTTGCGGTTGACCATAAATTCCGTATGGCCGGTTTGGGCAAGGCGTTAATGCAGGAATTGGAGAACACGGTCAGGAGGAAAAGAGCTGAAAGAATTCTCCTCGAAGTAAGGCCTTCCAATACTGCAGCTCTGGCTATGTATCACAATTTAGGCTACGTGCCCAGCGGTTTGCGCAAAGCTTACTATTCCGATAATGATGAGGATGCCATAATAATGACCAAACAGCTAATCTAAATAAGAGTTGGTGTATTTAATGAAGGATGTATTAATCTTAGGGATCGAATCTTCTTGTGACGAGACCGCAGCGTCTATTGTGAAAAATGGCCGGGATATTTTATCCAATGTCATTAATTCGCAGATAAGCATTCACCAGCAATTTGGCGGGGTAGTTCCGGAAGTGGCCTCGCGCAAGCATATCGAAAATATTGCCGGGGTGGTTGATAAAGCATTCAAGGATGCGGGGTTGAGTTATTCTGATATTGATGCGGTAGCGGTTGCTAATGCGCCCGGTTTGGTTGGGGCCTTGCTGGTAGGCGTCTCATTTGCCAAAGGATTTGCTTATGCCTTGAATAAACCGCTGCTGGCGGTAAATCACCTGCATGGGCATATATATGCTAATTTTTTGGAGCATGAAAATATCAGCTTTCCGGCTATTTGCCTGGTAGTCTCTGGCGGGCATACCAGTCTCTTGTACATGGCATCCCGGGGCCATTTAAAGCTTATAGGGGAAACCCGGGATGATGCAGCAGGGGAAGCATTTGACAAAGTAGCCCGCTTTTTAGGGTTGGGTTATCCGGGCGGCCCTGCCATTCAAAAAGCAGCCCAGCAGGGAGAAACCGGCAGGTATAAACTGCCCAGGGTTTTTCTGGATCGCAACGACTTTGAATTCAGTTTCAGCGGCCTGAAAACAGCTGCCATGAATCTGTGGCGCAAGTCAGAAAGGCAGGGAAATGCCAGCGTGTATGATATGGCTGCTGAGTTTCAGGAGGCTCTGGTGGAAGTCCTGGCAGAAAAAACAATCCGGGCGGCTCAGGAATACCAGGTTCATACCTTGTTGATGGCGGGGGGAGTTGCCGCTAATCAAAGATTGCGAAATATGATGAAAGAACGCAGTAAAGCTTTGGGTCTGCAATTATATTATCCTGCTTTGAATTTATGTACTGACAATGCGGCCATGATTGCCGGAGATGCCCATTATTACTATATTAATGGGCGGTTTGCGCCCCTGACCCTGAATGCCTACCCTGGCCTATGGTCCCTGTGAAAAATGCTTGTGGATAATGTGGATAAGTCTGTTGATAATTAATAATCCAACCTTTGCAAAGCATGGTTGGAATGGGAGAGTCCCAGGATAATAAAGGAAAGCCCGAAATTAGTCAAAAATATCTTGTGGATAACCCTGGAATGAAGGAGGGATATGATTGCATCCGGTTTTGTTTAGGTTGGGACCAATAACCGTCTATTCCTGGGGATTTATGCTGGCAATTGCTGTAATAGTGGGAATAGCGGGGGTGAGGAAACTATTTACAAAAGAGGGGTTTGATCCGGAAATAGTGTTGGATTTAGCCATAGTTATGGTAATATCTGGCTTGGTGGGTGCCCGCTTGCTCTCCATCTGTACATATGAATGGGAAATGTTTCTTGCCAATCCTTTAATGGTTTTATACCCCGGATCAGATGGGATAAAAGGCTTGGTATGGTATGGAGCTTTACTGGGCGGGTTTTTAGGGTTCTATGTATATATATGGAGGAAGCAGCTTCCGTTTTGGGCCATAGCTGATCTTTTTGCTCCTTTTGCGGCTTTGGGCTATGCGCTGGTCAGGGTGGGTTGCTTTCTGGCTGGTTGCTGCTATGGCAACATATGTAGTTTGCCAATTGGAGTTGTATTTCCCCATGTTGATCAATTTGCCCGGCATCCAACCCAACTCTACAGTTCCGTCATAAATTTGATATTCTTTGTTATTTTACTCTGGTATTTGCCGCGCCGGAAATTTCCTGGGCAGGTATTTCTACTTTATCTGATTGCATATTCTGTATATCGTTTTCTAATTGAGTTCCTCCGGGCTAATCTGGTGATGTTCGGGCCATTTTCCAGCAGCCAGACCTATAGCCTCGTACTATTTGGCACAGCTATAGCCGTGTATAGCTGGAAAAGCTCAAAACAGCGTTTGAAATCCTAGAACTAAAAGGAGATTGGTATGGAAGATCTGATCATACAAAAAAATACCTGGCGGCGCACTATGCTGGCAACCCGAAGACAATTGACTACAGCACAGGTTAAGAAATACAGCGCCAGCATTATGGCAAAACTGGAGGAACTGGAGCCGGTTAGGAATGCCGGCAGCATTATGGCTTTTTATCCCATAAATCACGAAGTTGATTTATTGCCTTTTATGATGCGGTTGTTGGAAGTGGGTAAAACGATATTGCTGCCCCGAATAGAAGCCGAAGGCGAAATGCTGGCAGTGGAACTGAAGGATTGGGAACAAACCCGGGTTGGGCAGTTAGGGATAAGAGAACCAGTGGGACCGGGTTACGATCCGGCGAAGATTGACGTGATCCTGGTGCCAGCTTTGGTATTTGATGGTCATGGGTATCGTTTGGGCTATGGCAAGGGTTATTATGACAGGTTCCTGCGCAGTCTTAATCCGAAGGCTTTTAAATGCGGGGTGGCCTACGAATTTCAGGTAATCGATAATATTTTTCCGCAGGCGCACGATGTCCCAGTACACTGGATAGTCACCGAGAAATCAGAATTGGGAATAGATTGGAATTATTTTTAAATAGAGTCGGCCAGGGAAAACCCTGGCCGTAATAATAAATATGCTATTTTTCGCTTGCCACTACTTCCTTAAGTGCAGCAAATACACCGCCGAGACCGGCCAGATCACTTGGTATGATAAGTTTGGTGGATTGGCCGTTACCAATTTCCTTCAAGGCTTCCAGCGATTTCAGAGCCAATACTTTGTCGTCAGCGGCGGCATCCTTGATCATTACCAGACTATTAGCAAATGCTTGTTGAACACTCAGTATAGCCTGGGCTTCACCTTCTGCTTTTAGTATCTGGGACTGGCGTATGCCTTCGGCTTCGCGGATGGTTGCCTCTTTTATGGCTTCAGCATTGAGGATGGCCGATTGCTTGCGGCCTTCCGCTTCCAGAATAGCGGCTATTTTTTGCCCTTCGGCCCGCAATACCGCTTCACGTTTTTCTCTTTCCGCCCGCATCTGTTTTTCCATGGCATTTTGAATATCTTGGGGAGGCAGAATGTTCTTTAATTCAACCCGGTTAACCTTGATTCCCCATTTATCAGTGGCTTCATCGAGAATAACCCGCAGCTTGGTATTAACCAGATCTCGTGAGGTCAGAGTCTCATCCAGTTCCAAATCCCCGACAATATTACGCAGGGTTGTAGCGGTAAGGTTTTCTATCGCCATGACCGGACGCGATATCTCGTAAGTGTATTTGAACGCATCGGTAACCTGATAATATATAACTGTATCGATCATCATCGTTACATTATCCTTGGTTATTACTGGTTGAGGAGGGAAATCCATAACCTGTTCCCGAAGGTCTACAACCGCACGAAAACGATCAACAAAGGGTATCAGCATGTTTACTCCCTGCTCTGCATTCTTGTGATATTTACCGAGTCTTTCCACGATTCCCACATTGGCCTGTTTAATAATTTTAATTGAAGAGAAAGCGATGGCGATTACAAAAAGCACCAGAATAAAATCAACAAAGATCCCCAGTAATTCCATTTAATCCACTCCTTTCGTCAATAGCCCGCCATGAACAAACAGCTGTTTAGCTTATGCTTGGTCAACGCGCAGTTTTACACCATCAATACCGATTACAACTACTCGCTGCTCCGGATCGATTTCTGAGGACGAGATGGCGGTCCATATTTCACCATTTACTTTAACCTGCCCATATTGCAGTGGTGCAATACGACTGAGGGCGATCCCGTGTTGACCAATTAGTGCCTGTACATTGCTGGCTGTATCACTGCTTTTGAAAAATTTTAGTACCAGCGGTCGAGTGAAAATAATAAATAGCAGTGTAAATAATGAATAAACAACAAGTTGAATCTCCAGTCCCGGAAGAAATCCTAAACGAACGGCAGCGGCAACTAGCAAACCAGCCAGAGACAGCCATAGAAACCAAAAACCGGCAGTAAATATCTCTATAGCTCCACAGACTATGGCGATCAGTATCCATTGCAATGAAGACATTTTTAAATACCTCCTTTTGTTAACAATTCACGTTACTGCCTGTTTTAATCATATCATACCTATAGATATCTGCTTGGAAATTAAACCTGGAATATAAAGGAGTATGCTTAAACTAATTGTAGTATACTGCGCCATGATGTATAATTAGACGCGATATAATAACTCCGATTTATACTGACCTAAGGCTAATGGCTAAGGCAGTATGAGCGATAGGGTCAATAGGGAAACCTAGGTGGCCTCCCTTTTGGAAAGGAGTTGTATTAAGCTTTGCTTGATAACGCCCCTTGCTGGGCGTTTATTTTTTTGGGAGGTGTTTATAATGTCGGATAAGAATGAGCTAATCGAGAAATTGTTGGAGAAATTTCCCCAGAAAAAAATATCCTGTACTGAGGCGCATGAGTTTGCACGGGAATTAGAGGTCGAACTCAAGGAGATTGGTGAAATATGTGATGAAGCCGGCTTTAAGATTTATGGCTGTGAACTGGGCTGTTTTTAAAGTATTATTTTGTTCCTTCAGGTGGGACAGGCTTTAAAATTGCCGCTTGTTGCCGAAAGGAGTTGGGGTAATGGTAGATGAACAAGGCAGAATAATAAACTACATGCGTATATCACTGACCGATCGTTGTAATTTGCGCTGCCGCTATTGCATGCCGGAAAAAGGTGTGGATAACCTGGGACATTACACCATATTAAGCCTGGAGGAGATTGCGCGGTTGGTGAAGATAGCGAGCCAGCTTGGCATATGCAAAATCAGGCTTACCGGGGGGGAACCGCTGGTAAGAAAAAATATTGGACAATTGATAAATTATATAGCGGATATACCGGAGATTGATGATATTGCGGTTACTACCAATGGCATATTGTTTGCGGATATGGCTGAGGAGTTAAAGAAGGCCGGTCTAAAAAGGGCTAATATCAGCCTGGATAGCCTGGTGCCGGAAAAATTCCGATTTATAACTCGCCAGGGTGATTTATCCCTGGTCAAGAAAGCTATATTTAAAGCACTGGAACTGGACATGGAACCCATTAAGATAAATACCGTGGTTATAAAAGGCTTTAATGATGATGAGATCATGGATTTTGCACAATTGGCCTATGATTATCCCCTGCATGTGCGATTTATTGAGTTTATGCCGGTGGGAGATCTGCTCTTCTGGAAACGAGATCGCATGTTGAGCAGTCTGGAAATAAAAAATACTATTGAAACGAGGTATTCTTTATTACCTTCCAAGAGCATAGCAGGCAACGGCCCCGCCCGTTATTATAATCTGGAAGGCGGTCAGGGTTCCATCGGTTTTATAAGCCCGATGAGCAACCATTTCTGCGCGGAGTGCAACCGCATCCGGCTTACCTCCGAGGGCGGACTTAGGGGATGCCTTTATGGCAAGGAGGAAGTTGACTTGCGTGTAGCACTGAAAAAGGGTTACAGTGACGATGAAATTAAAGAACTTTTTGCCAAGGTAATAAAAGCCAAGCCCGCCAAGCATAATATGAATGCGGGCTGGGGAGAAGAAAACAAGCGCAAAATGTATCAAATTGGAGGATAAGC
>JAQUXM010000210.1 GCA_028692415.1 Syntrophomonadaceae bacterium
GTTCTCAAAGCCAATACTTCCTTCTTCAAAGCGGCCTCAATTGCTTCCGTCTGCTGAATTTGCTTCTTATATATATCTGCCTCTTCTAAATTATAAGTGATTTTATTTATTTCCACCCGCTCTTCCCGAAGCGGTATACGAATGGTTTCCGAACGAATTGCTTGGTCTGGAGATTCGGGATTTGAAAATGTTTTCTCAATTACCAGTTCCTCTCGCAATATGGGAACACTAATATTTTTTTCTTCGGTTAGCACCTCTTTATACCAATTAACTTGACCAGTCTCCACCCAATTTCTTTTAATATCCAACTGTTCTTCTTTAAGCCGGAGGGTTATTTCATCCGATTTTTCATAATTCATTATTACCTCCACATTAATTAAAAATCACCCCACAAAATTCATGTGAGGTGATCTGGAATTAAATCCTATTGAAGTTGGTCATTCTCGTCAACGATATTGGCGTCGCCATCCTTGTTGATACGTGCTTCCTCATGTTTGACTGTTTCTTTTATCTCTCGATTTTCCTCGATTTCGCGCTTGTGCGCGGTTACTTCACCGGTAACAATGGTGTGTTTGCCTACTTCGACCTTTTCTTCGCTAACCGAAAGACTGAAATGGTCATCATCACCCTCACCGATAGGTTGATCACTGGGTTCGTTTATGGACTTTCTTTCAACCACAACTTCTTCGTGGATGACTGGAACATTTACAACCTGTTGTTCTTCAATAATTTCCTTACCAAATTCCACCTTGCCGATATCGACCTTGCTCTTGGCGACATCAAGTTCTTCTTTGCGAAGCCTTAGTTTTCGCTCCTCGCTGCTTTCCTCATGGGCCCTGGTTTCGGTCATATTTTCATTATTATCCTTTTTGTCGGCAGAGCTATCGAACAGTCCGAAAAAGCCTTTCATAATGAACCTCCCTTATAATTAGTCCATTATATTTTTCCCTCAGTACCGATTATTATAATTGGTATTTATCGAGGTATCTTATGGCGGATTAATTACAAAATTTATAAATATTGTAAATTTTGTTTACAAAGCCTCCCTTCTTTCTAATTATGATTAGAAAGCTACCCATCGCTTGTTCCCAGCGACGGGTAGCTTCTTTCCGAAATGTTACATTTGAAGTACCAAGCCGGAAAATCAATCAGTTTTTCGATGTTAAGACGCATAGAATACTGGGATATTTACAAATAATTATTAGAAAAGGGGATTTGCAGCTTGGAAAAACCCATGCGATGTTTATGGATCTTAACAATAATTGCATTAATCCTGATTCCCGCTGCATTTTTACAGGAGGCCAAAGCAAATCCGGCTCCAGTTGTCTATAGTATACAAGTAAATGATATGGTGACATCGGGAACTGCCGCTTACATTAACCGGGCAATTGAGCAAGCCGGAAAAAACCACGCCGAAGCTCTGGTTATTATATTGAACACTCCCGGGGGACTGCTTTCATCTACCCTGGATATTGTTGAGGCCATATCAAATGCTTCAGTCCCGGTTATCACTTATGTAAGCCCTCGCGGGGCTATTTCTGCTTCAGCCGGGACATATATTCTGCTGAGCGGTCATCTGGCTGCTATGGCACCAGGCACTGCCTGTGGAGCAGCCATGCCGGTCAGGATCAGCAGCCTGGGCAAGTATCAAGCGGCTGACCAGAAGACTATAAATCTTATGGCCGAGCATATGAAGAGCATAGCGGAGGAACGTAGCCGCCCCGCAGATCTGGCTAGGAGGTTCGTAATTGAAAATCTCAGCCTTGGTAATCGTGATGCTCTAATGCTAGGGGTAATAGACTTTGAGGCTAGCGATTTATCGGATCTGCTTATAAAAGCAGATGGTTATAACGTGCAAACCAAGTCAGTTCAACATACTCTGCGCACTGCCGGAGCAAGTATGGAAAGCCTGGATATGAATAGTAGGGAACGTCTTATTCATCACATCAGCAACCCCATGTTGGCACTATTCCTTATAATAATAGGTCTATACGGTTTGATTTTCGCCTTTCACTCTCCGGGATTTTTGCTGCCGGAAGTACTCGGTTCCATCAGCCTGCTGCTCGGCCTATATGGAATAGGTCTCTTTGCCATCAACCTAACCGCTGGCTTGTTGATTATTTTGGGTTTAGGATTGCTAATTGCTGAAGCCTATACTCCTGCTTGGGGTATTTTGGGTTTGGGAGGAATCGCCAGTTTGGTCCTGGGCATATTGCTATTCCCGGTGGAACCTCTATTGCCGGTGTCCTGGTGGTCGTCTTTTCGCTTTATGGCGGTGGGCATTGGGGTGGTGGGTGCCGCTTTGTTGTCAATCATTCTGAGTGGTATTTGGAGAATCCGCCGCATTAAGCCAATCCATGGAGTAATGGAATTTGCTGACCGTCGGGGATTAGTGGTGCAAGCCCTGCAGCCCCGAGGTCTGGTAAGGATCCAGGGGGAAATCTGGCAGGCCCAATCTCTGGATGGGCGGGATATTGCTATAGGAAGCAAGGTAAAGATTATTAAGAAGGAAGGACTTTATATAATGGTGGAACCGATACCGGATTCGGAAAATGATTAGAAGCGTAAGGGAGGAATTTTAATGGAAGGTCTCTATGGTTTTCTTAATTGGTCGGTGATTATTATAATTGTAGTTATTCTCCTGGCAATGTCGGTAAAGATTCTTGCGGAATACGAGCGCGCCGTCCTGTTTAGGCTGGGAAGGCTGGTGGGCGTCCGGGGACCGGGCCTGATTTTTATTATACCTTTTATTGACCGTTATGTTCGAATGTCGCTGCGAACGATAGTATTTGATGTGCCGCCCCAGGAGGTAATCACCCGAGACAATGTGACCTGCAAGGTTAATGCGGTTCTTTATTATAGAGTGGTAGAAGCTGACAAAGCAGTAGTTAATGTTGAGCGCTACCATGAAGCAACCAATCAGCTAGCCCAGACTACCCTGCGCAGTGTAACCGGAACTGCGGATTTGGATGAACTCTTATCCCAGCGGGATAAACTTAATGAAACCATACAATATATCGTGGATGCCGCCACCGACCCGTGGGGAATCAAAGTAACCGCAGTAGAAATAAAAGATGTTACACTTCCCCAGGAAATGCACCGGGCTATTGCCCGCCAGGCTGAGGCAGAACGCATACGTCGTTCGGCGGTTATTCAAGCTCAGGGAGAACGCCAGGCAGCGGAAGAATTGGCCAATGCTGCCGACATATTGATTAGGAGCCCCGGGGCTCTGACCGTGCGCATGCTGCGTTCTCTCTCGGAGCTTTCCAATACCCAGAACACCACCATTCTCTTCCCTCTACCCATGGAATTAAGAGAGATTTTGCCTAAACTGGGTCAACATATAATTGAGAAAGCAGACTAGTTTAACTTATCTCCTAATGAATTTGCAACAGAGTCTAGCCTGTTGCAAGCGATCTGCTTTTATCACAAAAATATCAAATCATCTGTCATGATATCCCATCACCTAGGATATCTTAAGAGATCTTAGAATTGGATAAAAGTCCAGAGTACCTCT
>JAQUXM010000053.1:0-1868 GCA_028692415.1 Syntrophomonadaceae bacterium
AGTATGATTAAATGCTGTTTCTCTTGTGCATAGTCATTCAAGCTGTCCAGAATACTATTTTCTTTGGCGATAGTATCGATAAAATCGCCAATCAGCTTTTCCATTCCTGCCACCGCTTTCTATACAAACCGGTCTACAATAGCTCTTTCAATCATCTTCTCGGCCACATCATCATCACAAATAGTATAGGTGCCGGATGAAATCTGCTCCTCCAGCGCACTAACCTTGTCAGTCCGAATATCATCGGATTGTTTTAATGCCTGCATCAAGCGCTGGGCAAACTTGCTTTCCTGGGACAGAGCCAGTTGGTCGTTTTTTGCTACTGCTTTGCTGGCCTGGGTTTTATCTATTTTGCTGCTTCCCTGGTCGTATATCTTCAGTACATTTTGCAGCTGTGTTTTGGAGATAATCATGGTTGCTTCACCTCAACTTCATTTATGCCTGTATTATATCTTCGCAAAAAAAAGCAAGCGGCTTAACACCCCTTGCTTTGATTTTTACTGGTTAATCTAAATTATTCTTCGTTTATCTCTTTATTTGGCCGTTTTTTAATTTGCTTGCTTTGGCGTAATTATGTAGAATCCCTGTTTAATCACCTTTGACGTGCATTCTGTCTTTACCCCTGGTCTTGCTAGGAGCAGGTTCCGCTTGGCTGGCCGGTTTGCTTGGTGCCGCACCCTGAATCTCAGCTTTAACTTGCTTGGTGCATTTCTCACACCAGCGTCCAGTGCTGATTACTATACCACATCGTTCACAAACCAGGCTGGTGGTAAGGCCCTTGGACTGCAACCTGCCATCGCGCAGAAACTGCAGTATTTTATCCTCTTCAACCTTGGTTTCTTCAGCCACTTCAATTACCCCTGCTCCAGGATGGTCACGGACATATTTCCTCACCAGTTGAAAATCATCTTCCTCTTTTTCCAGGCATTTGCCACAAATATTTCTGCCCTGATAAGGGAATAGTTTCCCACACTGTGAACAATTTCGAAGATTTGCCATAATTATTCCCTCCCCGAATTTTAGAAATTAGAACCCTTTACCAGTAGCCCAGGTTATTACCGATACCCTGCCTGCCCCAGCTTCAAGTAAAACCCTTGAGCATTCCCGGATAGTTGACCCGGTAGTATATACGTCATCAACCAATAATACATTTTTTCGATAAATTTTCCCATTGTCCTTTATTTCAAACGCACAAAGTAGATTTTTTTCTCTTTCTTCTTTGGTCAATTCCCTCTGGGACGGAGTTTCCTTGATTCGAACCAGAATATCACTATTCATTTCAATTTTCAATCTCCTGGCTATCTGCCTGGCCAACAACTCTGTCTGGTTAAACCCTCTTTGCCTGAGATTGCCCAGGGAAATCGGTACCGGTATTACAATATCGATAGGCCAATAACGGGGTTCATTTTTCAGCACTTCAGTCATCATATCGCCCATTTTTTTCGCCAAATATTTTCGGCCCAGAAATTTGAGAACTTTTACTGCAATGCGATATGGTTCCTCATACGGTCCTACTGCCCTGGCTATATTAAACTGTGGTGGCTTTTGACTGCATTCATGGCAGAATCCTGCTCCGGTTTCCAGATATTTCCCACAGTAGTCACAAATCGGCAATGCACCCTGCATGGCCTTCATCTCGGCCTGGCATTGCTCACACCAGGGGTGCTTGCTTCCAAAACGACCTGTATCCCGGCAAATGCAGCACACATTTTGCGGAAACAGGATATCCATAATTATGTCAAGCATAGCATCGCACCTCACATTTACGAATATTACAAAATTAAGCCATAATTTTTACATAAATCAACATATTATTATAACATATAATTACAACAATTATCTAGCAAGGGGATGGAGGGGCAGGGGGA
>JAQUXM010000053.1:1968-16525 GCA_028692415.1 Syntrophomonadaceae bacterium
TATTCGTCTTTCACTATATTATTCTTCAGGGCGTATACCGCAGCATGGGTTCGATCTTTAACCCCCAGTTTGCGGAATATGCTGGTCAAATGGTTCTTAACGGTTTTCTCACTGATAAACATTACGTCCGCCATTTCCTTGTTACTATTTCCCTTTACCAGCAAAGTAAGGACATCCTTTTCCCGCTTGGTCAAGCGCAAATCACTTTTTTTATTCTCGTTCTGCATGAGTTCCCGTACCAGCCGGTTCGCCACTCGGGGATAGATGACTACTTCCCCATTCATGACTCTATGTATCGTATCAATCAATTCACTGCCAGCCACATCTTTAAGAATATACGCCGAGGCACCCGCTTTGATCATATCTACAACTTCTTCACCCTCATAAATGGTAAGAGCTATTACCCGCACATCCGGTAATTCTCTTTTGATTACCTTGGTAGCCGCTATACCGTCAGTCCCCGGCATATTCAAATCCATCAGTATAATATCGGGCTTTTCTTTACGCGCCACATTAATCGCGCCTTGACCATCTCCTACTTCATTGATAACTTGAATATTCTCGTCCAAGTCCAGAATTTTCCTTAGTCCCTCTCTTACCAGAACATGATCATCAGCTATTACTACCCTGGTCTTGCCCATTTTTTGCCCCCTCTTCCCATGGTATCTTGATTACTACCTGAGTACCTGAACCCGGTTGGGTAACGATATCCATTGCTCCTCCAAAAATATCTACTCTTTCCTTCATGCCAATAATACCGTAGCTCTCCTTGTTGGCCTGGACTGCTTTTAGGTCAAACCCTTTTCCCTCATCTTTAACCACCAGGGTCAGGATCTTGTTTTTGTTTTCAATTTTCACCAGGGCTTTATTGACTCCGGAATGTTTTTTAATATTGGTTATTGCTTCCTGAATCAAACGAAATAAAGCCGTTTCGAGGGCAAAATCGAACTTTTTATCATCGCCAAATAAGATAAAATCGATATTGAAGTTATACCGGGCTTCATATTCATTAAAATAATCCCGGAGCGTTGAAGAGAAGCTATCTTCGTGAATGAGAGGGGGTTTAAGATCAAACATGATGCTCCGAATATCTCCCAAACTTTCACGAGCCATCTCACGCACATTATTAATCTCTTCATTAACTATCCTGCCATCCTCATAGCCCAGACGTTCGATCAAGTCCAATCTAATTAGCATACTGACCAGGTTTTGCGCCGGTCCATCATGCAACTCCCTGCCGATCTTTCTCCGTTCGGCTTCCTGAGATTCAATAATCCAAATACCGATTTGTTGTTTCCGACAGTTTTCTTCGATGCTCTCACTTATTTTTTCGACATTTCCCTGCAATATCTTTAGAGCTATGCCCGTACTCTGCAAAAACTGGTCAGCCTTGACAGCAATAGCCTTAAATTGTTTGATTTGGCGATCCAATTCATCCCGGCGGCGGCGCAGGTACTTCTCTTTTTGACGAAGGTCGAGCAGTGCGAGTTGAATAACCCGGGCTTTCTCATAGGCATCTTTTATGTCAATTTCCGAATAGCTTAAGAAATTACGGCTTACATCAGATAAGCGTGCCCGGGCCAAGCGTTCCAGTTTCTCGGTTTTCTCAACCTCAGCAATAAGCTGCCCGGTCTCAAGGTTTACTTCTTCTCTTTCCACCTCCAGGCGGTTGCTCTCCTTACCGCAGTCTTCGGATATATCAAATATGTCATTGCGTCCTCTTTCCAGCATTCCCAGCAGCTGGGACAAAACTTGATCCAACTGCTCCAGTTGCATGGGTTCATTGCTATTGTTCATCTCTGCTCTCTTCTTTCTAGTCGTTTACAAGATAATTATAGTAAGGCGTTAGGAGTGAGGTGTAAGGGGTAGAATCTCCTAACTTCACGCCTATTTTCATTTGTAGTTACATGCCTGCTTTGTGTCCCACGGGTATGGCCGTATAAGAAGGTATAACTTATACCCTTCGGACACTACAATATAAACTTCGTTTTACAATTAAGATTACGGGCATGAGGGGTTAATAAATAAATAGTTGCCTCTCCTCACCCCTTACCCCTTACAGAAATATAAATATATTAAAGCCCCAGACTGCCAACGACTTCAGCTCGAATCTCCTCCAGTATATTTAAGTCTGCAGTTTCCACATAAAGACGGAAAAGGGGTTCAGTCCCTGAAGGACGAATCAAAACCCAACTTCCATCTTCCATTATAAACTTGCTGCCATCCATTTGCCTATGGGATTCTACTCTTAGCCCGGCAATAGCCCGTGGCTTATAGTCGCTAATTTTGCTTATGACCTTTTCTTTCTCCGCTTCCTCAACCTTAATATCAAATCTCCGGTTAACAATATTTCCATATTCAGCCTGGAGTTCCTCATTTAATTGCGTAATCGTCTTGCCGCTATAGGCCAGCATCTCCACTATCAGCAAACAAGTCAGGATACCATCCTTTTCAGGAATATGACCCATAATACTCAGTCCACCGCTTTCTTCGCCCCCCAGCATACAGGTCTTGTTTCTTAATGCTTCACCTATGTATTTAAAACCCACCGGGGTTTCTATACAGTTAAGTCCGTTCTTGCGGGCTATTCGATCCAGCATATGGGTAGTGGCTGCGGAACGGCAAACCGGTCCGCGAAAACTTCGGGTCTGTAATAGATGTTCAAGCAGCAATGGCATAATCACGTTAGCACTCACGAAATCCCCGTTTTCATCAATTACACCAAAGCGATCGGCATCACCGTCAAGAGCCAGGCCAACCAAGGCATGATAACTGAGCACCGTTCTCTTTAAATCGGGCAAGAAATGTTTTACCGGTTCCGGCATGGACCCGCCAAAAAGCACGTCCCGATAATTATTGATAGTCCGCACTTCACAGCCCAGTTCTTCCAATATTCTATCCAGGTAGGCTATTCCTGCCCCAAACATGGGGTCAACCACCACTTTCAGTTTTTGCCCTTGAATATATTCTCTATTAATGAGCTTTTGTAAATGGCTCAAGTATTCGCAGTCAACTTCTATTTCTTCAAAGAGATCCAGTTGCTCCGCTTCTTCAAGATTCAAGGCATAAACCCGCCCGCCTTCCAAAACGCGGTTTATTTCCTCTTCAATGGCCTCGGTAACATCCGGCATGGCCGGCCCTGCATATTCCGGTATGAACTTAATCCCGTTATATTCCGGAGGATTATGGCTGGCAGTTATCATTATAGCCCCCCCAGCATCCTTGACTGTTACTGCGTAAGCGGTAACTGGCGTAGGTGCGGCTTTTTGGAGCAGGAAAGTTTTGATCCCGTTGCCTACCAGAACTCGGGCACACTCACGCGCAAAATCAGCAGACATGAAGCGGTTATCATAACCGACAATTATTCCCTTTTTCTTGAGATTATTATTGTTTATATAACTGGCAATCCCCTGAGTCACTAATTGGCAATTCGCAAAAGTAAACTCCCGGGCAATGATAGCTCTCCAGCCATCAGTACCAAACTTGATGGGCGACATTTCTCGGCCTCCTTAAATACTAGCCTTTAATCCGACAGCCAAGGGGACGGTTCTTGCGGCAGGCAAGCCTGCCGCAAGAACCGTCCCCTTGGCTGGTCTACTGGGCACCTATCCGAACATATAAAAAGTCTTTGATAATGTCGACGATACGTACCGCTGCTTTGCCATCTCCATAAGGATTAATAGCCCGGGCCATTTTTTGATATTCCTTGGCATCGGTTAATAAAAGTCTGGCTTCTTTATATATCATATCCTTGTTGGTTCCAACCAGTTTTACTGTCCCAGCCTGCAGGGCTTCGGGGCGTTCAGTGGTATCTCGCAGAACCAGCACCGGTTTACCCAGCGAGGGTGCTTCCTCCTGCATCCCTCCTGAATCGGTCAAAACCAAATAACTGGCATTCATCAAGTTGGCAAAAGGCTCATAGTCCAGCGGGTCAATAAGATGAAAACGCTCCCGGCCTCCCAGCATCTCCTCAGCTACATCCTTTACTACCGGGTTTTTATGAACCGGAAAAACCACTTCAACATCCGGAAATTCGTTTACCAGGTCGATTAAGGCTTCGTAGATGTTGCGCATCTTGTTGCCCCAATTTTCGCGGCGATGCGTAGTCACCAGGAGCAGGCGGTTGTTAAAATTAATGCTGGCTAAATCACCACTAAACGAATATTCTGGCCGAACCGTTTCCAGTAAAGCATCAATCACCGTATTGCCGGTGACCCATATTTTAAAAAGGGCCGTAGCTTCCGCCAGCAGATTCTCCTTGGCTTTGTCGGTAGGAGCAAAATGCAGCTCGGCTAACTTCCCCGTTAATGTACGGTTCATTTCTTCCGGAAAAGGAGAATAGCGATAGTGGGTCCGCAACCCGGCTTCCACATGGCCAACCGGTATTTTTTGGTAAAATGCAGCCAGGGCTGCCGCAAAGGTGGTGGTGGTATCGCCATGTACCAGCACCAGATCCGGTTCTTCCTTGGCTATTATATCCTTCATGCCATCTATTACACCAGTCGTTATACTGTATAAATCCTGGCCTTCTTCCATCAGGTTTAAATCATAATCCGGCTTTATCTCGAAAAGCTGCAATACCTGATCCAGCATATCGCGGTGTTGGGCAGTTACCGCAACCACCGTATTTATATCCTTAACTTTTTTCAATTCTTTAATTACTGGAGCCATTTTAATCGCTTCCGGCCGGGTGCCGAAAACCGTCATCACTTTGCCCAGATGCATATTCCATTCTCCCAACTTAAGTTATTTTTCTAGTCATCATAGTAATATATTCCTGGGCGCAAGTCAAAGTGCAAAGGGACAGGGGGACAGGAACCTTGTCCCCCTGTCCCCCTGTCCCAGCTACGAAAGACGGCTGACGCGAATTTGCTGGCGCAGTGCCTGCAACCGGTTTATCTTGCGCGGATAGGAAATACCGCCATTAATATTTACACCATCAATATACGGCGCTTTTCTTTCTTTTTTGAAGTTCATGGCAAAATAAACTGCCAGTACTGCCAGAATACTCAAAGCCAGTATCGTAGGCCATAATACATCCAGACCCAGTTCCTTTAAGCTCACCATTCTGATGCCCAGCACCATCCAACTGGAGGGAAAGAGCAGTGCAATATAATTTATAAATTCCGGAATATAGGATCTTGGCCAGGTATAACCGGAAATCATAAACAGCGGCAGCGAAAGCAGCATGAGATAGCGGGTAGCCTGCAAAGAGTTGGAACTGTAAAGGGAAATTATAAAGCCGGCAAAAGTAATGGTCATTAAATACAATATCCCCAGCACGGCCAAAAGGCCAACACTGCCCTCAATCTTGACCTGGACAAAGCGTGATGATATCCATAAGACCAGCGCATAATTAAAGAAATTCATAATTAAGTACGGTAATGCTTTGCCCAGCGCAATTTTCCAGCTAGGAATAGCCGACGCAATATAGTGTATCCAGGACTGCCTCTCCTTTTCACGGGTGACCGCCAGGCAAACCCCGAAAAGTCCAAGCTGGTGAACCGCTAACATCATCAAGCCCATGAAAAGATAGTTGCTATAGCTGTAGTTGGGATTGTACCAGGCAGTAACATTGCATTCCACACTGTTCACAATATTCTCTATTTCGCGCGGGCTGAATCCCTCACCTGCTAGACGGGCTGCCGTATGCCGGATGGAAAAATCATTGACTACTTCCCGGATAAACTTGCGGCTGTTAAATCCCCAGATAAGATTGGAAGCATCATAAACGGCCAGTACCTGTGCCGGGCGATGCTGATAAATTCTCAGTTCAAGATCCCGGGGGATAACAATAGCTGCTCGTAAAGTGCCAGTTTTCATTCCGGCTTCCATCTCCTCATAACTGTCTATGCCCTCAATTATCCGGAAGCTGTCATCATTGGCGAAAGCAGTCTTTATTTCCCGGCTTAGTACCGAGTTGTCCTGATCTACTATTGCCAGAGGAACATCGTAGAGTATGGCCGAGCAATATACAGCACCAAAGAGACAAGCATAGAATAAGGGAGCAATAAAGACAATAATTATGAGGATAGGGTCCTTAAGCACGTGCAGGAATTCATAGTGCGCTATATTCCATAGTTGTTTCACAATATCACCTCTCCATCCAGGCTGTGAGCAAGCTAGCCAGGCTATAACATATAAAAGCGATTATAAGCAAAGCACAAAAATAGGACCCCATAAATTCCCATCCGGGGTTTTTAAAACTCAGATAATTAAAGCCCTGGAAAAACCAGGTCTGAGGAAAAATCCAAACTACCGGCTGCAAAAGCTTAGGCATGGCCTCAATCGGCCAGGTATAACCACTCAGTACAAAAGAAGGCAGTGCCACCATCATGCCAAAACGGGTGGAGTCCACCGCATTATTGGCTGCACTGGACATTAGGGTACCCACACTGTGCAGGGCAATAGCAAAAAGCAAGGTAAACAAGAGCAGAGTTCCGAAACTACAGGCCAGCGGCAGCTTAAAAACCCCAAAAGCGAAGATATAAACCGGGATTACCAGCACCATAAAAGTTATGATATGCGCCAATGACTTATAAAAAAACAAGCGACCTTTGGAAAAGCCCGCGGCCTTTATTTGCAGCCAGCTCTTAACCCCGGTTTCCCCTATAATGTTAATGCTGGCGGTAATGGTGCAGCACTGCTGCCACATATTCAAGGCCATGGCCAGAACCAGGAAGTAAATATAGTTTAAGGTCGGGTTAAACCAGCCTTCTTCTTTAAAATCTACCGCCATATAAGTATTCCGGGCCGTAACCGGGTCCATGCCCTGCGC
The DNA here is from genome assembly GCA_028692415.1 of Syntrophomonadaceae bacterium. GTDB lineage: Bacteria > Bacillota > Syntrophomonadia > Syntrophomonadales > Syntrophomonadaceae > JAQUBU01. Next base: position 8,747 of record JAQUXM010000053.1, read on the forward strand.
CAGCAGGGTCTTGATCCCGGCCTCGGCACTAATGGTTCTGGTTACTCCCAGTACAGCTGTGCTGGCATTGGTAGCATAAGCGGTATTGCTGGCATCAATAATCATTAGAATCCGGGTGTGGCGGTGCAAAGCTACATCACGGGCGAAATTCTCAGGTATGACTACACCCACTATGATTTCTCCCCGCCTGATCAATTCTTCCATTTGCTGATAATTTGCGGGGTAGCTAACCACCTTAAGGTCTTCCGTGCTTTTCATTTTCTCTGCTATTTCCCGGCTGCTGGAGGAGCGGTCCAGATCAACGATAGCCGTCGGTATGTCTTTTATATTCTGGGTATGATAAATAGCCATGAATAAGAAAAGCCCCAGCAAAGGGCCCAGCAGCAGGATATTGCGAAGCCCCCGGTCGCGCCACATATAGCTGAATTCACGGCGCATAATCTTGAGGCCTATTTTAAACATTTTTTACATCACCCGGTTTCTTAAAAGAGTACAGCAGCAGCTCCCACTTTTCCCGCGCCGCCTGCGGTTCATAGAATTCAAGCTGCCCTTTTTCCAGCCACCCCACCCGGTCAAAATAATCGGCGAATTCAATGTTGCTGAATCCACAGACCAGCCCTCCGCCACTGTTTAGAAAAGGCTCCAAACCTTGCAGCATCAAATGGCGGGAATAAAGGTCGATGTCCTTGATCAATTCATCAAGAAACATAAGTCGCGGAGCATTCAAGAGTGCACAGGCCAGCGACAGGCGCTGGTATAAGCCGGCATCAAGGGCCGCGGCCGGATAACGCAGGCAGTCCTTTAATTCCATTTGGTCAATAACCCTTTCGATATCAGCAGGCCCGGCGTTTTTCAAACCCGCAATAAAATCCAGGTTTTCCAGTACGGTTAAATCTTGAAAGAGGCTGGGCTCCTGGGTTACCAGCCCGGTTGCCTGTTTAAAACGCTGGCTTTTGCAGATATTGCAGCCCAGTACCTGGACGGTTCCTGAAGTAAAGCGGTCAACTCCGGCCAGTATATGTAACAGAGTGGTTTTTCCGCTCCCCCGCAAACCGAAAATTCCCAGGCTCTCCCCCGGAAACAGGCGGAACGATATTCCGTTTAAAACGGTTTTTAGGAAAAACTTCTGTACCAGGTCGCTTACCTCAATTAGTACTTGCTGTTCGTCCATACTAGTTCTCCTCCAGAATTCTTACCGCTGCGGTCATCCCGGTTTTCAGCTTCAGGTTTTCATTGGGGAGATCTATTTTTACCTCAAAACTGCGGATATCATGGCTGTACTGCTCATTGATGGCCTTCTGTACCGCAAATTGCCCAGCATCATTGATCCACACCACTTGGCCGGTGAACACCTGTTCTGGATATGCGTCTACTCTTACCTCTGCAGTCTGATGAAGTTTTACCCGGCCAATTTTATTCTCATCTATAAATACTTTTACATAAGAATGCGGCAAGTCCGTAAGCTCCATGACCGGAGTGCCGGCGTTCAGCATTTCACCTTCCTCCAGGTATTTTTGAGTCACATACCCTGTGATAGGAGCCTTTAAATGGGTGTTGTCCAAATAAGCCTGGGCTTCCTCCAGGGCTCCCTGGGCTTGCCGGCTTTTTCCCAGGGCTGCCGCATATTCCTGTCGGGCCACTTCCACTTTGCCCTGTGCAGCCAGAGCCTCGTCCAGCAGACCCTGGGAAGCTTTTAAATTATTCGTTGCTTCGTCGAATGAGCTGTCGGATATAGCTCCACTGTCATGCAGGCTTTTTGCCCGATCATATTTTTGCCTGGCATTGTTCAAGGCAGCCTCCGCCTGTTCAATCTTGGCAGCTATCGTCTGATCATTTATGGAAACCGCTTTTTCCGCCTGACCGGCAAGTCCCATGGCTGCTTGGTTGGCACCCTCAGCCTGGACATATTTGGCCTCCAATTCCTGGCTTTCCAGAATCGCTACTTCCTGCCCCTTTTCCACCAAGCTTCCTTCATCAACGAGTAAAGCCTGGATTTTGCCTGGAACTTTGAAGGAAAGCATTAGCGTTTTGGCTTCAATCGTCCCGGTAGCTGTAAGGCTTTCCCTTTTATCAGCCAGTTCATTCTGCCGGTGATTAAAATAAGCCAAAAATATCCCGGCCGCAGCAATTACAGCTAGTATCAGAAAAATAATTACCGCATTTTTCTTCTTATTAATTTCTGAAAATTCCAATATGGACATTTTCTCCCCTCCAAACCAAGATTCTGGACGTGCAAGTGGGGACCGTGTAAGTGGGGACGGTTCTTGCCTTGCGCGTGAGCGCGCAAGGCAAGAACCGTCCCCACTTGCACGTCCCTTTTTACACTGCTTGCATAATACCGTTAGTCAATATTAGTTTCATAAGGCTGACTATCCTATCCGGGTCATAATGCCAGGATCTTTCATCTACAAAGGGAAATGTGGCATCCTGAAAAATCGCTTCCAGTAGCCTGGCCAGTTCATAACTATCAACCGGGATTAACTTCTTCTCCCTATGGCCCCTTTCAAATACCGAAACCGCCATTTCCAGCTTCTTTTTTAACTTGTTGTGGATATTATCCATCCACTCTTCTTTTACATTATCCTGCAGGCGGCGGCGCACCCAAGAAGATAGAATCTGGTTATAACCACGGAAAAACCGGAATTGCAGCCCCAGATAATTGTTAATTGCATCTACCAAATCAGGGTTGTTGAGGCACTGTTCCTCAATATCTGAGCAAAGATTTCCCAGTTCCCCCGAGATTATGTAGGTTAAAATATGATCCTTGTTTTCAAAATGCAGATATATGGTACCCTTCCCGCAACCCACCTCCCGGGCTATCTCATCCATCGTGACTGCTTCAAAGGGCCGATTGGAAAACAGCCGTGATGCTGCTTCGAGAATAACTTGCTTTTTGAATTCCTTTTCCCTTTCCTTGAGCGACAAGAATAGCACCTCCTGTCCAGCCAGTTCTAAAACTGACTGCTTGGTTCTATGCCATAATTTTATGCCCGTATCCATGATTTGTCAAGAAAAACTTATAGGGGGCGAGGTTGACGATGAGAGGATGACAAGGGGACGGTTCTCCTGTCAGGAAAGTATTTCCTGACAGGAGAACCGTCCCCTTGTCATCCACGCCCTCTGTTGGCTTTATGTTATTTTTTTATTCCGTTCATAATAATATCGACGGCCTGCCGGGCCAGAAGTTCAGGTTCCATATCCCATCCATCCAGGGTAATCGGGGCCCACATGGCGGCTACTGCTCCGGTGATAATTATTTTTACCAGGACCGGGTTGATATCCCGGAGCTCCCCCCGGGCAATGCTGTCTTCAATAATGGTCATAATCCGTTTTTCTTTCTCAATGCGCTGTGCATAACCCCATTCCCGAAGTTCCTCGTCAATTACCTCGGTATCCCAGAAAAGGATACGGGTTAATTCCTTGTTATCACGGCAAAACTTCGCATGGGTTTCAAAAATAATGCGCAGTCTTTCCTCGGCCGGCATCTGCTTCATATTATCGGTATCAAAATTTTTAAAATATACCCGCAAACCATCCCCCAACATCTCCTGAAAAAGCTGCAGCTTGCTTTTAAAATACTCGTAGATGGTGCCTTTGCCAATTCCAGCAATATTGGCAATCTCCTCCATACGAGTATTGTGATAACCCTTGCTGGAAAACACCTGCACGGCTGCTTCGATAATGAGCTCCCGTTTGCCTTTTTTATTTACCGTCATCAAATTACCTCCGTGAGACAGGGGGATGGTTCTCCTGTCCCTCCTACTTAAAAAATCATGTATAGTCAAATTCGTAAGACAGAAGAACCGTCCCTCTGTCTCACTCTGTCTCCCTAGATTGTTAGTTCTGCTTCTTCAATTTTCTCTTTGCTATTCTTGCGCTGCCGCAGTTTCCGGCCCCAATCGTCGAAGATGCTGTAAACCACGGGGACCAGCACCAGGGTAATTAAGGTTGATACCACCAATCCACCAATAATAACAATGGCCAGGGGAGCCTCGGACTCGGAGCCTTCCCCTCGGCCCAGAGCCAGCGGCAGCATAGCCAGTATGGTAGCCAGGGCCGTCATTAAAATTGGCCGCAGTCTGACCCGCCCCGCTTCTACGATCGCTGCGTTTCTCTCCATACCACCATCCCGCAGGCGTTTCAAGTAGTCTACCAGCACGATGGCATTGGCTACCACTATGCCAACCAGCATTATTATCCCTATAAAAGCTGGTACACTCAGGCTGTTGCCGGTCAGCAGCAAGCCCAGAATAACCCCGATCAGCGCAGTGGGAACCGAAAACATTATAACAAAGGGGTTGAAAAATGACTCGTACTGTATGGCCATAACCGCGTAAACCAGAATTATCGCCAGCAACAAGGCTACCGCCAGACTGCTGAAACTTTCGACCATATCCTTGTTCTGCCCGCCATATTCGACCTCATAACCAGCTGGAAGCTTTAACTTCCCAACCTGATTTTGAATGTCTGTCATAACCGAATTCAAATCCCGGTTCAAAAGATAGCCGCTGATCGTCGCCGTCCGTACCCGGTCAAGGCGGTTAATCTGCACCGGGCCTGGCTCCATGGTAAAATCCGCCACCTGGGACAACCTGACCACCGCTCCGGCCGTAGTCAGAATCGGCAGATTCTGCAGATAATCCAATTCCTTGTGATTTTGAGGCTCGTAGCGAACCCTTATATCATATTCGTCTCCTTCATTTTTGTAAGTGCTGGCCACCGTGCCCAGCATGGCATTCTGTATTTCAGCCGCTATCTGCCTGGGACTCAGGCCATAAGCAGCTGCCCGCTGCCGGTCGATTTTCACCTGTACTTCGGGGTTGCCTTGATCCAGCGATGAAGTAACCTCACGCGTACCAGGTACCTTGCGCACAATCTCTGTCACCTGAGCCGAAATCTGTTCCAGGACCTCCAGGTCATCACCCCGGACCTGGACATTTATCGGTCCCCCGCTGCCGCCCATGGAACTGGCATCAGTCACGCTGACCTCTATCTTGGCCCCCGCAATATTGCTAATTTTTTTTCTAATCTCCTCAGCAATCGTATCCACATCTTTATCGCGTTCATCCTTGGGCAGCAGTTTAACATAGATGCTGCCCCGGTCATTCTGGGTGCCGGTATTAAACATCATGTTGCTGGTACTGCCGATACTGCTGAAAACGGTGACTACTTCCGGAATACTGTTGATTTGGGCTTCGACATCAGCAATTGTCGCATCGGTATCTTTAAGTAAACTCCCTTTATCGGTTTCGATGCTGACTGATATCTCACCGGAATCCATCTTGGGCATGAATTCCGCACCGATAAATGGTATTAAGGCGAGCGAGCCGATCATCATAATCGTAACCGTCAGCACCACCCGCCGGCGATGCGACAGTGCCCAGACCAAAACCACCTTGTACTTTTCACCCAGGCCGTCCAGCCAGTTGCCCAGCGCCGTAATCCATTCCGCGAGTTTTCCTTTGGTAAGCTGACGCTGCATGGATTTATCCGTCAGCATGCGAGAGGACATCAGGGGCACCACCGTCAAGGCCACCATCAGCGAGCAGAATATGGCAAAGCTGACCGTAATCGCCAGCGGTTTAAATAATACGCCCGCAATTCCTTCCGCAAAAAGAATCGGGAAAAATACTGACATGATGGTAACCGTGGAGGCAATAACCGCACTGCCCACTTCCGAAGCTCCGGTCAGGGCCGCCTCCATCGGGGGCAGCCCCAGGCTGCGGTGCCGGTAAATATTCTCGAACACCACTATGGAATCATCCACCATGCGCCCGACACCCAGTGCCAGACCTCCCAGAGTGATAACATTAATCGTACTGTTATTAAAATACATCAGAATGAACGTAGTAATAATGGACAAGGGAATCGACGTAAATACAATCAGGGTGCTGCGGGCATTGCGCAGGAAAATAAACAGAACCAGAATAGCCAGAATGCCCCCTTCCACCATCATGCGTTTGGTGCTGTCCAGGGTATCCCGGATGTATTTTGATTGGTCCAGGACTATCTGTATGTCCAGATCCATGCCCAGCTCTTTTTCTATCTCCGCCATGACATCCTTTACCGCCTCACAGGCTTCCACGGTATTGGCATCACTCTGTTTTACACAATGAATGCCCACCGCCGGTTTCCCGTTTACCCGGGTAATCTGGTTGTCATCTTTGTACCCGTCGGTAATGGTGGCAATGTCATTTAAACAAATCCGGCTGCCGCTGCTGGTGAGAATTGCAACATTCTTAATATCATCAATGCTTTCAAATTCCTGCAGGCTGCGGACATAATACTCCCTCTGCCCTTCGTTCACCTTGCCGCTGGACATATTGAAGTTCTCTGCCTGCAACACCTGGTTGACCCCGGACAGGGTGAGCCCATAGTTTTCCAGTTTGACCGGATCTACGTCCACCTTGATTTCCCGTTCCAGTCCTCCGGTGATGCTAACCTGGGCGATATCGCCAATTCTGGACAGCCTTGGTTCTATAACATCCTCAGCAATGGACTGCAACTGCGCCAGGGACATTTCATCACCAGCACTGATACCCATTTGCACGACCGGCATCATATCCAGATCCATCTTCACCACCATCGGTGTATCGGCACCACTGGGCAGAAATGTCTCCATCATGCCGGTTTTTTCACGTATATCAGAGATAGCTGCACTCATATCGGTTCCCCAGTTGAAACTGATGAGAATCATGGACGAACCGGAGCTCGAAACAGACTGTATCTGTTTTACATTACTCAAGGAATTCAAGGTGCTTTCCAGGGGTTTGGTCACCTGTGACTCCACTTCCTCCGGCCCGGTTCCAGGGTAAGAAGTTATAACCGCAGCATAGGGAAATTTCATTTCGGGATAAAGGTCCACCGCCAGCTTCGTATAAGTGAAGAAAGCCAGAATCAAAATTACTGATACCAGGATTATGGTGGCAACCGGTCGTTTAACCGCAAATCTGCTTATCATTATTTGGCCCTCCCGGCCACCACTCTCACCAGGGTGCCTTTATTCACCAGGGTGTTTCCTTTGGTGATGACCTCCTGTCCCGCTTCCAGGCCTTTTTCAATTTCCACGTAATTGTCGTTTCTGATCCCGGTTTGCACTTCCAATTCCTGGGCGCGACTGTTTTTATCCACGGTATAAACAATCTCGCGGGAACCGGTTGGAATAACCGCACTCACGGGTATGTATAGCACATCCTTTTTACTGATCGTATCTACCCGCACCTCGGCAAACATACCGGATCTGATTTTATTTTCCGGATTGGCCATGGTAATTTTGACGGCATAGTTGCGCCGGGTCGTGTCGGGTACGCTGGATACGCTGTATACTTTGCCCTTAAATGATTTATCCGATGCCGCTTTAATGCTTATATCAACATCACTGCCCATCTTGATATAGCTTACTTCCGATTCGCTGACCATTATCTCGGTTTCCAATTGGGAACTGTCGCTAATAACCACCGCCGGAGACTGCATGCTGGAGTTATCTCCAAGGGAAAGATTAATACTGCCCACCACCCCGTTGATGGGGGATGTAATGGTACAGTGGTTCAACTGGGTTTGGGCTTGTTCCAATGCCGCATCGGCACTGCCTGCAGCCAGCCCGTCGTACTGAGCCTTGACCTGTTCCAGAGCCTGGTCGGATACCGCACCGCTGGCATGCAGCTTTTCCGTCCTTTCCAGGTTAGCCCGGGCCAGTTCGAGGCTGGCATCATTGGCTCTTTTTCCTGCTTCGGCCATCTTTACCGCTGCGACATAATCACTGCTATCAAGGGTCATAAT
>JAQUXM010000211.1 GCA_028692415.1 Syntrophomonadaceae bacterium
ACTGCTATTTCGCAGTTGTTTTTTAACAAAACTACCGTTATAATTACCTTAGGTGGCGGAGAGATTAAATAACTCGGATGGTCGGATGTTATCTTATAGTTTTTAGTTTCCTACCACAGTGATCAAAATCTTGGTTAAGTCCGTAGCTTTTGGTGTTCGGGTTCGGTTCGAATCAGTACTGGTTATTTAGGTGTTCGTTAGAGGTTAAAGCGAGGTTTTACTTGTTTAAAGGTTCAGCTTCCTCCGCCACCTTCAATAAAGAATCTTAGACCCCTTTAGAATTATAAAGGGGTCTGTTTGTGTCCAAATTGCCAATCGATGTATCATTAGCTTGCCCTTTGCTTGTTCCCTAACTATTTATCTCATTATTCACCGATAAGAAAAATTCAACGGATTCGGCATCTTGCCAAGATTGTAGAGCCTCAGTTTAAGCTTAACCAGCCGTGAACCTGTACCCTGCCCCCCATACAGTCTCAAGATATTGGGGATTGGAAGGGTCTGCTTCAATCTTTTCTCTAATTTTTCTGATGTGAACCGCAACCGTGGTAAGGTCGCCAAAAGCTTCTTCCCCCCAAATATGCACATAGATTTGTTCTTTGGCCAGCACCCGGTTGGGATTTGAAGCCAGAAAAACCAGCAAGTCGAACTCTTTTGAAGCAAAAGTGATCTCCTGGCCGTTAAGGAGGACCCTGCGAGAGGCTTTATTAATAACCAGGCCTTTAATTTCTATTTCATCGCCGCTATCCGGTCTAAAACCCAGCAGGCGTTCATGCCTGGCTATGTGGGCCTTTACTCTGGCCACCATTTCCAGTGGACTAAAGGGCTTAATCATATAATCATCGGCTCCCAAGCCCAGCCCTCGAATTTTGTCCATATCTTCAGTTTTGGCTGAGACCATGATTATCGGAACGGTACTGTATTTTCTCAGTCTTCTGCATATTTCGAAACCATCCAGACCTGGCAACATAAGGTCTAAAATAATTAAATCATAATTCTCATCTTGACACCTGCTCAAGCCGTTATTACCGTTGTTCTCGATTTCCACCACGAAACCGTCGATCTCCAAATAGTCCTTTTCCAGTTCAGCAATATTCACTTCATCTTCAATAATCAATATTTTTTTCATTTGCTGGTCTCCCCTGATAATTAATGTCTATTGGCATTTCTGAAGGAACAAGTTTTTTTAAGGTAAATAATATACTGGTCCCTATATCTACTTCACTATCTGCCCAGATTCGCCCGCCATGGGCCTCAATTATCTGTTTGGCAATGGAAAGTCCTAGCCCGCTTCCTTTGCTTTGCCGGTTTCGGGAAGGGTCCCCGCGATACAGCCGTTCAAAAACATGCGGCAAGTTCTCCGGGCTTATGCCTGTACCATTGTCCTTTATCTCAATAATGACTTCTTCAGTATTTTCGCTCAATATGATTTCTAATAATGCTTGTTTTTTTGTTGGATCTTGGTGCTGTTCTACATTAATTATTATATTATTGATTACTCGCTGCAGTCTTTGGCGATCAGCATGTACCAATGCCTGGCTGGAATACGTAGAGGTAAAGTTTAGCTTTATGCCCTTATTATCCAGATCATATCCCTTATCTTCCACGCAGTCATGCAAGAAGTCCTCAATATTAATGGCTTCGAATTCAAACTCCAGTTGCTTTAAGTCAAGCTTGGAAAATAGAAACAACTCATCAATCAAACGGTCCATCTGTACTGCATTGCTATAAATGGTCTGAATGTATTTGCTTTCCTTTTCGGGCGTGCTGGCAACGCCTTCCATGATGCCTTGAACATATCCCCGAATGGATGTAATCGGTGTTTTCAAGTCATGGGAAATGTTGGCGATCAATTCCTTACGGTTTTTCTCATAGCGCTGGCTTAGGTTTTGGGCTTCTTTCAACTGCATCCGCATGCTTTCGAAGGAGTGGCATAGCTCACCTACCTCATCCTCCGATGAATATTCGATAACCTGATCAAGATTACCCCGGGCGATTTCAGATGTAGCCCGGTTCAGGATTCCCAGCGGGGTTATGATATGATTGGCCACCCGGTAGTTGATAAAAATATTAATGATAATTCCCAGCAGCAAGGCGATGACGAAAATCAGTGCATCACCTAGCCCTTCAGGTTTATCAAAGGTGAGGAAGTAGATAGATCCGGAACTTTGATTGCTGAATTGAAATTCCCGGTATTTAAGCATTAAGTAGCCGCGGGGATCTGGTGGAGCCCCGCTTTTAAGCTCCTGACAGACGGTTTTTAGCCCAACTTTATCAATTCTATCCGGTATATAAACGAAATCGCCATCCTTTTCGACAATCACCAACAAGGAACGTTTTTCTGCCTGTCTGTTTAGATGCATTAAATAACGGGCATCGCTCAGTTTGTCCGGATTACTGTTTATAAGGTTGTCCAGTTCGGATACAAGGGCGCTGTTTTCGATTAATACATTTTCAAATCTGGGTTCCTTATGCGTTGCATAGTGGGGGTCAATAACATGATGCCAAAGTAACCCAGCGATACCCAGCATAAGCAAAGGAATAATAATCATGGAGATGTGAGAGATGGCCAGCTTGTATTTTAAGGATTTTCTTTTTTCAAATATGGACATATAGGCCTCCCGTGTAGAAAGATACAACCTATATTAACAGTCATTTTTAAACTCTGCTTTAATAAAATCTTAAATATTTCTTAAATGACATAACCCCGCTTTTGTAGCAAATAGATTTAATAAAAATTTCGTTTCTGTTAATAAATTCTTAAAACATTGTTTCAGCTTATTTAGCCCTTGACGTTTATACTGATTCTTAACAAATTCAAGAAGGAGATGGCAACTGTGGAGAATGAAACGGATAAATTGGAAACTGAGAACGAGGACACAAAAGCCAAGAAAAGGAGTAAAAAAAGCAATACAAACACCAATACCATACTTGATATTGCTATGTTCATCGTCATGCTGGCTATATTCTGCCTCAAAGGTGGTCTGCATGAACCCCTGGCCTATACGATCGGAGGCCTGGTGATCGTACATGTCATATTGCACTGGCGACAGTTTACAGTGATGCTGAAAAAAGGCAAGATGAATTCCATCCTGGACTTAATAATGGCGCTGGTTATGATAGGGTTATTTAATATCAAGGGAGACTTGCATGAAACCCTGGCCTATTCAATTGGCGGATTGGTAATCATTCATATCGTGCTACACTGGCAGCAATTCAAGGTTATGTATTGCCGGCTTATACCGGAAGTCCATTATCAACGGTTGGTAGCTATGCTCACTGTTGCACTGGTCATTGCCATATTGACCATGCCATTATACCTTGATATGGGTGGCATCGAGCACAAGGAAGGCTATGGACACCATGGTGATTTTGGGCCTTCCGGGCATTATCAAGGCGGCAGACATCATTAAGATATATGCAATGTGCTATTTCAGGTGGGAGAATAATCAAGAAAATATTTAGTTTTTTGATTATTCTCCAATAAAAAGAAGGAGTTGATTT
>JAQUXM010000212.1 GCA_028692415.1 Syntrophomonadaceae bacterium
GACACGAAGGCATATTTGAAAAAGTTGGTTGGTTCTATAAATCATAGCCAAACAATTTCATTAATTCTTCCCGCTTAAGCGATGTCTGTCCCGAATAAAGCAAATCGACAAATATATTTATTAATTCCTTGATGTCAAACTCCTCCGGGGGAGTTTGACTTTCTTCTTCAGGCTCGCAATTACAAAAATAATTCTCATCTATTTTACTTATAAACTGACATTCTTGACATTCAATCCCTAACAGCGGCCTCTCGTATATTGGGCAGAATATGAAATTGCCCATTAGAATTAATTTTTCCACACATTCACCTCATGATTCAAAAGCTTTAAGCTTGGATACTCTCTGCCTGCATTATTCCCCCGGATATTTCTCCATTTTCCCAAACTGCGCTCAAGGTAATTTTAGCTGAAATTTCAGAACCATCCCGGCAAGCAAAAGAAATACTGAGTTCCCGGTACTCGCCCGCCGGGAAATTGTCTTTAATTGCTGCCGAAATTATACCCTGGTACTCATCTGCGATAATCTCAACAATATTTTGGGCTACAAGCTCATCCTCGGAATAACCCAGGACCTTGGCAACCTTGGCACTAACAAACGTTATATTGCCTTGGGGATCGTAGCTGCAGCAGAAGCATTCTACCCTGCTGAGCAAGGCTTTTAAGTGCGCAAATTGTTTAACGGATTCCTCCAGGCGCATTTTATTATCCTGCTCACTTTTGTAGCGTTGGGTAATATCCCGCAAAGATTCAATTGCTCCCATCAGCTTGCCATCTTTGTCATACCAAGGCATAGCCTGTCCCCATAGATAATGACCCGCGCCGCGCAAGTGCGGTGTATCGAATTCGCTGATAACCGTAAACTCATCTTTTTCAATAACTGAATAATATTTTTTTACTTCTTCCGGCCGCAGGACTAAATCAACCATTATTGGTCTCCGGCTATTATAAAACGCCAGCCCATATTCATAATCAGCTTTGCCCAGCATATCATCAGCCTGGATGCCAGTCAGCTTTTCCATGGCTTGATTCCACACCACAACCTTGCCCTCCAGGTCAATGGCCATAGTTGCATCAGGCAGGAAATCTATGAAAGAATCCAATTTTTGCTCCGAATTTCTTAACTCTTTTTCATTGATTTTTCTCTCGCTGATATCCCTGGCTATACCCTGAATCGCAAAAATCTTGCCGGCCTTATAGATCGGCCAGATAACAACCTCCAGATATGCATGATCGTCAAATTTCGTAACTATTTCCAATTCGTAAGTGATCGTCTCATTCCGGCTCATCTTGCGATAGCTCATGCCACGTATTAACGCTGTATAATTGCTGCTGGCCAATTGGGCTATATTCATCTTTAACAATTCGTCCGACCAGTAACCGGTTACACGTTCCGCCGCCCGGTTAACTGAAATGAAATTCCCCATCAGGTCGTGAATAAAAATGAAATCGCCAGCTTTTTCAAAAAGCTGTTCATAACGCTCCTGGCTGTCCCGCAAGGCCTTCTCCGCATATTTGCCCCGGGTGATTTCCCGAATGATTGCCAATAAACGCACCTCATCGCCAAAAAGCATGCGCTTTGACTTAATCTCCACCCATAATACCCGACCAGATTTATCGCGGAATTTCATCTCCATATTCTGCGGCCTGATTTCACTGGATCTCTTAAACCAGAGCAGCAGATTTTCTCTTACATGCGGAGGTTCCCCCGCACATAAGTCACCGATATTCAGCTTTAACATCTCTTCCCGGCGATAACCAAACATCTCACAGGCCGTCTTATTTACATCTACAATTATATTACTCTGAACATCATGCACTATAATTGCATCGTAAGACTCGTCAAATATGGCTCGCTGATTCGTTTTAAATGCTTTAACTGCTGCTTCGGAACGTTTACCAATACTAATATCATCAGCAATAGATATAATTCCCACCGGAGTGGGATAAATTCTTTCCAGGTAAAACCTGCTGCCGGTTTTCTGTTCAATCACCTTGGGCTGACCGGTTTCCAGAACTTCCATATAGGTCAGGTATGCAGGGGTATCAATACCTTCAGGAAACAACGCAATAAGGTTCTTTCCTTCCAATTCAGTTCGCTTTTTACCAGCTAATTGAGCATAGGCGTCATTGCAATACAGAACCAGCAAATCCTTTTGCAAAGCAACCACTGGAGCCTCGATGCTATCCAGCAGGGTTTTGTATCTCACTTTTTCCTTTGCTACCATATTTACCCCCCTCTTTACTCCTTTACCAAAAAGCCAAAAATAATTGATATTTTGATATTAGCAGAGAGCCGCATCTATTGAAAACCTGGCATGAGCTAGTTCTATAATTTAACATTTCCACCAGGTCAGCCTAACCATAATGAAGAATCTGCCCCCTATCTTAAACCTCGACGGTCCAAGCAAACTCATCTTTACTTTCGCCGTTTTGAATACCAGTAATCCCATTGTATATCTTGGCCGACCATTCTCCGGTCTTGCCATCATTAATCGTAATAATCTTACCATCCCAGTTGAGTTCTCCTATGGGAGAAATAACCGCAGCTGTACCGGTACCAAAAGCCTCTTCCAGTTGACCCTTGGTATGGGCTTCATACAATTCAGCGACACTAATTTTTCTTTCTATCACTTTTAAGCCCCAGCTATTCAATAAGGAAATGGTAGAATCCCTGGTTATACCTGCCAGAATGCTGCCTTCCAGTGAAGGCGTTATAATTTCACCGTTAACTTTGAAGAATACATTCATCGTGCCAACTTCTTCGATGTATTTTTTCTCTACGCCATCCAGCCATAAAACCTGAGTATAACCTTTAAGCTTTGCTTCTTCCTGGGCTTTCAGACTGGCCGCATAATTAGCCGGGGTTTTAGTAAAGCCCAGACCACCCTTGACCGCTCGAGCATATTCCTGCTCAACATAAATCTTGACCGGATTTATTCCCTCAGGATAGTAAGCGCCAACCGGCGACAAAATAATTATGAACTTGTAAGTATTGGCAGGTCTTACTCCCAGATAAGGATCAGTAGCAATGACGAAAGGTCTTATATAAAGGGAGGTATCCTCGGCCTCAGGTATCCAATCCTGGTCCACCCTGACTATAGCTTTTATGGCTTCAACTGCAAATTCGGGGTCCAAAGCAGGAATACAGAGCCGCTCATTGGATATGTTCATACGCTCCATATTTTTATAAGGTCTGAACAAAAGTATCTTTCCATCGCGGGACTTGTAGGCTTTTAAGCCTTCAAAAGTAGCTTGCCCATAATGCAATATCATGGTAGCTGGATCTAGTTCGATGGGCGAATAGGGAATTATCCGAGGATCGTGCCAGCCTTTCCCTTCGGTATAATCCATTACAAACATGTGGTCAGTATAGAATTGTCCAAACCCGAGTGAGTTCTGGTCTGGCTTTGTCTTGGGGTTTTTAGTTCTTTCAATGGTGATTTCCTGAGTCATGCGTTTCAACTCCTTTTAGAATTATTAGCTGGTTT
>JAQUXM010000054.1 GCA_028692415.1 Syntrophomonadaceae bacterium
TTAATTGCTGCCGGATTATCTTCTGCTGTCTTTTATAATGCTGCCAGGAACCGGGTAATGGCAGATATTCGTCACCGCCTGTCCGACATTGTGTCTATTGCATCTGAAAGTGTTGATGTCGGCCTGCACTCGCAGTTACAATCTCCTGAGCAGCAGGACTCTGAAACGTACTTTCGGATTAAACATAAATTGCAGGAAATAAAAAGAGCGTCTTCAGATATCTATGGTATATATACAATGCGGCGCGGGCACGATCAGCAAATTGAATTTGTGGTCGATGCAGAAGAAGATCCTATGCAAATAGCCAATCTGGGTAAAGTATACGATGATGCCAGCCCATTTTTGCGCGATAATTTCTCTGATCTTAAAAAGCCGGTGGTCGAGGATACATTTTATACTGATCAATGGGGTACATGGCTTTCCGGTTATGCCCCATTTTTTAATGCCGATGGTAAACTGGAGGGTGTGATTGGCATTGACATTCCTGCGGATACGGTACTGGAATATCAGCGTGAATTGATTGTGAGGTCGATTAGACTATTCATTCCTCTTTTACCGATAATATTAATTTTAGGATTTTTCATCAGTTATAGAATAACCCGCCCGATCAAGGCAATGGAAGAAGCCGCTGAACAGATAAGCTGTGGTAATTATGATAATACCGTACCTGTATTAAGTTACGATGAAATTGGTATGCTGGCATGCTCATTGAATTCCATGTCGGCTAAATTGAAGGAATCCAATCACAAACTGAAAGAGATTGCCGAGGATTATCAAAATATATTTGAAAATGCCATAGAAGGAATCTTTCAGGCAACACCTGATGGAAGACTGCTTAAAGCAAATAACGCCATGGCCAGGGTTTTCGGATTTGACGTCAAATTGGATTTGCTTAATTCAGCGACGGGTTTGAATCTGCTGCAATATCTGGAACCGGCCGATTGGGTACAAATAAAAGATGAATTATATAATGACGGGCAGGTAACCGACTGTCAACTGGAGTTAAAACGTCATAACGGCAAAGTATTCTGTGGAGAATTGAATGCCAGGCTGATCACTGCCTCTAACAACAACGATTATATTATAGAAGGAATGATCCAAGATATAAGCGGGCGTCTCGAACGTGAAAAACTGGAAACGGATCGAAAAGCTGCTGAAGAAGCCTCACGGGCTAAAAGTGAGTTTTTAGCCAATATGAGTCACGAGATACGCACCCCGCTTAATGCCGTGATGGGTCTTACCGATTTGATTATGAAGACGGAAATGACGGAAAAGCAATTGGAATATTTCAAGAAAATCAAGATATCCTCAAAATCCCTGCTGGCCGTTATCAATGATATTCTCGATTTTTCCAAGATTGAAGCCGGTAAGCTGGAGCTTGAAGAAACCGATTTTTCTCTTTATGAAACTATAGCTAATTTAACCGAGATTTTCAGCTATTTAGCCAACGACAAAGGGATCGAACTGCTGGTCCTGGTTGATGAAAATGTTCCCGGAGCCTTGCGCGGAGACCCGGTACGCCTGGGACAGATATTGAACAATCTAACCTCAAATGCCTTAAAATTCACCGAGCAGGGAGAAGTTATAATTACTGCCAAACTCGCAGCCGACTTTTCTGCAACAGCAGACGAGAACATAATAATAGAATTTTGCGTGTGCGATACCGGAACAGGCATTCCCGCTGACAGGATAGATTCGCTGTTTAATGCTTTTACTCAAGCCGACAGTTCTATTACGCGCAAGCACGGAGGCACGGGGTTGGGGCTGGCCATTTGCCAGCAATTGACTCATTTGATGGGCGGCCAAATACACATTGAAAGCGAAGTGGGCAAGGGCAGTTCGTTTATCTTTACGGCAGTTTTCAAAAAGTCAGCGAGGGCCCTGGAATCCAGACCTACAGCCCCATTGGATTTAAGAGGACTTAATATACTTATTGTTGATGACAACAAGACGGCCCGGGAGATTTTACAAAGCGCTATTGCATCTTTCAATATGAATCCTGAAACAGCCAAATCCGGAGAAGAAGCTCTGGAAAAAATCATGACCCAGAATCCACCTTTTGATCTTATAATACTGGATTGGAAGATGCCTAACATGAACGGCCTGGAAATTGCCCGGCATATTAAACAGCAAATGAATCTGGTCCGGGTTCCCAAAATCTGTATGATTACTGCCTATGGCCGTTCGGATTTGTTGCTGGAAGCGGAAAAATCACTGCTGGATGCATTTTTGTACAAACCCGTCAATCAGTCCATTTTATTGGACACGATTGTAAGTATATTTGGCTACCGGAGAGGGACTGCCCAATCATTAGCCAGCCAAACCACTGAAGCCCAATTTGAATTTCAAAATTTTGATGGCGCTAAAGTATTATTAGTAGAAGATAATGAAATAAATCAGGAAATAGCCAATGAATGGCTGCAAAGCTGGGGCCTGGAGGTAGTTATTGCCAATAACGGGGCCGAAGCGGTGAAACTTTTGCACACCCAGACAGTTGATGCGGTCTTGATGGATGTTCAAATGCCGGTAATGGACGGCTTTGAAGCTACACAAATAATTCGCAGGGACTTAAACCTGCCCAAGCTTCCTATTATAGCTATGACGGCGCATGCACTTACCGGGGACCGGGAAAAATGTTTGGTTGCAGGAATGGACGACTATATAACCAAACCGATAGACCCGCAGTTGCTCACCAGTGTTTTGCAGCGCTGGGTGATGGTTAAACACCCGGAATCAAAATCAGAAACCAAAAAAGCGCCCGGACAGCCTTCCCCGGATAATAACGAGAGTCTTGAAATACCCGGACTATCTATTGAAGATGGATTATATAAAGCCAATAATAATAAAAAGCTATACCAAAAGCTGCTTAAATCGTTTGCGGCTGATTTTGCGGATGCTTCTCAGAGGATTGCCGATGATATCGGTCGAAACTACAATGATGAGGCGCGACGGTTAGCCCACTCGATTAAGGGTGTAGCCGGCAATATCGGGGCCAAAAAGCTTTTTGCGGCTGCCCGGGATTTAGAGGATGCTATCTATAACCATAATTTGATCATAGATTCTGATCTGTGGAGTGATTTTTCACTGAGTCTGGCGGAGTTAATCGAAGGAATAAACAGGTTTTTGCGAACAGATATTCAACCGGAGACTGCAAAACCGGAACATGATCATAGAAACAGAAATGAGGTTGTGATTGTTTTGCGGGAAATAATTGACCTGCTGGAAGAAGATCTGGTGCAAGCCAGAACCTTGTTTGAAGAGATTGAAGCGAGTTTAAAAAGAACCCTAAATATGGATAAGGTTCAAGCAATAAGCCGATATTTAGATGATTTTGATATTGACAGTGCGATTTTATTACTGGAAGATGCCATCACTATGTTGGAAAAAGAGGAGTAGTGCAATGAAAGAAACCGATTCTCGAGAGAAAATATTAATTGTGGACGATAATAAGCAGAATATTGAAATGTTGATGGAGCTATTAAATGAAGAATATCGCATTACGGCGGCCGTTAACGGTGAGCGGGCCATTAAAATGGCGATGTCAGACACGCCTCCCGATCTTATATTACTTGATATAATCATGCCGGGAATGGATGGATATCAGGTTTGTTCATTATTAAAAAATGATGATAAAACCAAGCATATACCAATAATATTTATAACCGCAGTTTCAGAAGTTATGGACTCTACCAAGGGATTTTCCCTTGGTGCGGTGGATTATATAACCAAACCCTTTCATCCTCCGGCCGTTAAAAGCAGGGTTAAATTGCATCTGAATCTTAAACGCAAACAGGATTTACTGGAAAAGTACGCTTTTATCGATGCGCTTACGGAAATACACAATCGCCGGAGTTTTGATAAAGAAATAATTAATAAATGGAAGCAAGCCAATGATACCGGGCAGCCCTTATCAATACTGATGATCGATGTAGATAATTTCAAGGAACAAAACGATACATACGGGCATGGTTATGGGGATGAAGTTTTGCGAAAGATCGCCATAGCGATTAAAAAGGCTTTACGCCGGGAGGAAGAATTTTTAGCCAGGTACGGAGGCGATGAATTTGCTGTTGTACTGCTGGGGACGGGTCCCGAAAATGCCTGGAAACTTGCAGAGATAATCAGAGCCAACATCGATAGTTTTAAGATCCCGTTATCCGAGAGCATAAACGGCGCTTATCTGACCGTCAGTATCGGTATCGCAACTACTTCAGACCAAAGCATAAGCGCCCAGGAGTTGTTGACAAATGCGGATAAAGCCCTTTATCTAGCTAAACAAAACGGGCGCAACCGGATAGAAAAAACATAGTGACTTAAAACTTCAATCAGCTATCCGTATCCGGATTGAGTTCGATGCAGCAGATCTTGCTACCAAGTCTGGCCCAAAACACCTCGGTGGTCAAGCCTACGTATCTTGTGCCTATCACACATATCTGCACTGATTGCTCCCTCTTTCTTGCTTTCTTCCCCGTCAGATTCTCTATAATTTGAAAGCTTACATATAAGAAGATTCGATGACGGAAGTTTGATTTATCAACAACAGTTCGCCCTAAACAATAGTTTATTTACTTGCAGACATTGCCCGGATGTTCTTTTGAAGCGGTAAGGTTTTATTAAAGGAGAAGTGTTATTTCTGCCAGCGAAGCAGTCTTTTTTCAAAAAAGGAAACAATGAAGTAGAGAATTGCTGCCATTGCTGCCAGGATAACAATACTGACCATCACCAGATCCAGTTTAAAGACCTGACTGCCGTAAACGATCAGATATCCCAGACCCGCTTTTGATACGAGAAATTCTCCCATAATTACCCCTACCAAACAGAGCCCTACGCTTACTTTAAGCGTTGAAATGATGGTCGGCAGGCTTGAAGGAAGAACAACCTTGGTCAATATTTGCAGTCGGGAAGCCCCGAATGACTGTAACAGTTTAATCTTATCCGGATCCACATCCTGAAAGCCACTGACCAGACTAATGATCGTAACGATAATAGAGATGAGGAGCGCCATGCCGATGATGGGCGCAGACCCATTTCCCAGCCAAACAATTAATAAAGGTCCGAGGGCAACTTTGGGCAGGGCATTGAGGACGACCAGATAGGGTTCACTGATCTCATTCAAGGAACGGGACCACCAGAGCAAAACCGCACAAAGAAAGCCTCCGCCTGTCCCCAGGATAAATCCCCAAAAGGTTTCAACGAAGGTCACCCACACATGCATGTAGAGAGATCCGTCGTAGTGAAGCCTGAGAATCGTGGCCAGCATACGAGAAGGTTGGGATGTGATGAAGGGATCAATAAGCCTGGCATTGGCAACTAGCTCCCAGACCAGAAGGAAAGCTAGTAAAAGCATGATCTGCGTCATCAAAACGATCACTCTGTGGAGGTGCCTTTTTCGCAGGTAGGCCTTCCGGTCAGGCGATTGCTCAACTGCTAACATGAATGTCCAACTCCTTCCAGATAGCATCGAAATATTTTCTGAAGTTTTCGTCTTGACGCCGCTGCAGCGGTGGATCTGCAGTAGCAAACCTAAGCTCATAAATAGTCTTAACCCGAGCAGGGCGAGCGGTTAATACCACCACTCGGTCTGAAATCGAAATTGCCTCTGCGATATCATGAGTAACCAGAATGACCGTTTTATTTTCTGTGTGAAGAATGTTCCAGACATCATCTACTACCGCCAGACGGGTCTGATAGTCCAGGGCGGAGAATGGTTCATCGAGAAGCAGCACATCGGGTTTTAGGGCCAGAGTTCGAATGAGCGCGGCACGTTGACGCATCCCGCCGGATAATTGACGGGGATAATGGTCAGCAAATTCCGCCAGGCCATAGGTCTCCAGGAGGTGTTCCACATAAGGACGGGCTTCCTTCATTTTATGCTTCTGTAGATCCGGACCCAGCATGCAGTTATGCCGAATCGTCCGCCATTCCAGTAAATAGTCTCGCTGCAGCATATACCCGACCGGGCGTTGTAACTGAATGCTTCCCTGAGTGGGTTTTACCAGACCGCAGATAATATCCAGCAGGGTAGATTTGCCACAGCCACTGGGTCCAACGATGGATACGAACTCTCCCTGTGTTACCCCCAGGCAGATATCTGAGATCGCTTCCGTTTCTGTTGTAGGAGACTGGTAGGTCATGGATATATGATTGAGTTCGACCTGAAATGCAGTCATTGAGTCACCTCCATACGAAGAGTCTTGAGGGGAGCACTCTAAATCTCCCCTCAAATCGCTGAATGTTTAGCCAGATTTATCAGCGAAAAAGTAACCCTTAACTTCCTGATAGGCTAACGTTTGTTTGAAACGGCCTGTTTGGCAAACTGATGGTTGATTAATACTGCAGGTGCTACGGGACTGCTAAGTTCTCCTGCACTTTGCATGATTTCCTGTGCAAACAGGAATGCTTTTTCACTCATTACCGGAGAAGTACCCCAGGTATTCTGAGATTTGTAGCGTTCAACCACCTTGGTTAATCCATCGATATCTGTATCCGGGAAAAAGGAAGCAATCGCCTCGGCAATTTCCTGTGAACTGTGTAGGTCTACCCAGATCTGTCCTCGATAAATGGCATCTGTAAACTTCTGCAGCATTTCGGGATCCTTTTCAATTTTGCTCTTTCTGGCCATGAATACCGTATAGGGGATTTCACCACTGCTGCTGCCAATAGAAGCAACCACATAACCGGCATCTTCCTTTTCCAGCAAGGTCGCGGTTGGCTCAAACAGGGCTACATAGTCGCCGGTTCCTCCTTTGAAAGCACCTGCAGTTGCGGTAAACTGCAGATTTGTTATGATCTGCACGTCTTTTCCTGGTGTTAAACCGTGTTTTTTCAAGATATATTCCAGTACCATTTCCGGCATCCCGCCAGGTCTACCGCCAATAATAGTTTTACCTTTCAGGTTCTCCCATGCAAACTCAGGTTCAGGCTGTCGCCCAACTAAAAAGGAACCATCACACTGTGTTAACTGGGCGAAATTAACGACATAATCTTCCTGCCCCTGGTTATACACATAAATCGGTGCCTCTGAACCGCCCAGACCAATGTCCCCCGTACCAGAAAGCAGAGCTGTCATTACCTTATCTGAACCCTGCGCAGTGCTTAGTGTAATATCCAGGCCCTCGTCCTTGAAGTAGCCCTGACTGATGGCTACATACTGCGGGGCGTAGAAAATGGAACGCACCACTTCAACTAGATTTACAGTAACGAGATCAGCGGGTTTCGTCTCCTTACGGCTGCATCCCCCGATCAAAGTGCCGCCAATCAGCACCATTAGCAACAGAACTATTACTGACCTTCTCAACAAATCAATTCCCCCTCTTCAAGTCTTTTTCAAAGCAACTACTTTGTACCTTAAGTTATTATATGAGGAATTTTAATAGATGTGATTCAGGGCTATTCGGTGTTATTAATTGTGAAAAATATTAAAAGTGATTTCAACTTTAAATCTTAAACCCCTTGGCAATTCGTTAATGGCCCGGCATCGTTTAAAACCAAACGGTTCAATTTGGACGGTTCTTTCACTTTTATAGATATTTTCCCTAATCTCATAAGCGAGCAGCTTTTTTATCATCTCACCTATTTCGCTAACCTCGTCGAATATTCTGCGCCCCATAAATCATGAATAGAATAATAAAAATGTTGGAATTTGTTGTATAATAATAATTATTTATATATGGGGTTCATAATCTTCAAAAAATTTTAGGAGGTGCGTTTTGGAAGTATTCACAAATCTAATTAGTTCGGTAAACAGCTTTGTTTGGGGTCCATGGATGCTGACCTTACTTGTAGGAACCGGAATTTTTCTTACTTTCCGGTTAGGATTGGTACAGTTCAGACAGTTAGGTTATGCGCTTAAACTGGCGTTTTCCCCTTCAAATCAGGATTACTCATCAAAAGGAGACATATCCCATTTCCAGGCTTTGATGACAGCTCTGGCTGCCACCATCGGTACCGGTAACATCGTCGGAGTTGCTACCGCAGTCGTTCTGGGAGGACCAGGTGCGGTGTTCTGGATGTGGGTAACAGCTGTATTTGGTATGGCCACCAAGTATGGCGAGGCTGTATTATCCATAAAATACCGGATTACCGATGAAAAGGGTGAAATGGCTGGTGGCCCGATGTACTATATCGAGCGGGGATTGGGCTGGAAGTGGCTGGCCGTGCTTTTCGCTATCTTTGGATCAGTAGCGGCATTCGGTATCGGGAATCTGGTTCAGGTAAATTCAGTAGCCGGTGCGGTCCACGATACTTTTGGAGTAAACCCATGGGTAACTGGAGCAATCGTAGGTATTTTTACCGCCCTGGTTATTTTGGGAGGAGTTAAAAGTATAGGAAGGGCTACGGGTGTCATTGTTCCCATTATGGCAGTTTTCTATATCCTTGGTGGGCTTTACATAATCATTTCTAACCTGAATTTGCTTCCTCAAGCTTTTGCCTTGATTTGCACCGAAGCATTTACAGCCAAGGCTGGTTTCGGAGCTTTGCTGGGCAGTACCATTCGTTATGGTGTAGCCCGAGGTGTATTCTCCAATGAAGCTGGGCTCGGTTCGGCGCCTATAGCTGCGGCTGCAGCGAAAACCGACCACTCTGGCCGGCAGGGTCTGGTTTCCATGACGGGAACATTTTTGGATACCATAGTAGTTTGTAGTATAACCGGATTGTCTTTGGTAATGGCCAATCTCTATTCGGGTATTGACAAGGCTCAGGCAGCAGCTCTGACCAGTCGTTCCTTCGAATTATTTATACCGCATGCGGGAGGCCTTATAGTCACCATAGCACTGATATTTTTTGCCTATTCAACGGTTTTGGGCTGGTCTTATTACGGCGAAAAATGCTTTTATTATCTGGTTGGACAAAAAGGTATTTTGCCCTACCGTTTAGTCTTCTGTATCTGTGCTTTCATTGGTGCCGGTTTAAAGCTCGGGTTGGTTTGGGATATTGCCGATACCTTTAATGGCGCCATGGCTATTCCCAATCTAATTGCTCTTTTGGCACTATCAGGAGTAATTGCAGCAGAAACTAAGGACTTTAATGGGATTCGCATCAAGGAAAAGGCGGCGAATAAAGTGCTACGACAGGCTAGTTAGCTTTTTTAAGTTTGTTGATTCTCTACTATATCATTAGATAATTAGCAATAAGAAGCCTGGGAATTTCACCCGGGCTTTTTATCTTGTTTTGCTATGCATGGACGATAACTTGGTAAAAAAATACGCCCGCTACAGGCTTGGGGGTAAGAACTGTTTTATTCTATCTGAGGATTTCACGCGTGGCAGAGTCCAATATAAATTTATGTACAACAAAGCGAAGGAATGAGAACGGTCCCCATACCTTCGCTAATGATTTTATTTAACCGAAAGCTAATCTTTTTACTTGGATGGATATGGATAAAAATTCTTGTTTAGACTCGCCCTGAGCTCCCCACGAAGATCGGGATGAGCGATGGAGATCAGTTCCAGAAGATCAACTCATCTTGTTTCATCCGTAACCCAAAAAGAATCAAGGGTAATCTTAAGGCTTTCACAATCCCTTATTCTCCTGCATGAATGCCAGTGCTTGGGGAATAGTTTCAGATAATTCTTGTGGCTATACCGTTCGTCAATAAGCAATACTGCGCCAGTATCGCTGTCAGATCGAATTACCCTGCCTGCGGCTTGCAATACCTTGTTCATTCCAGGATACATGTAGGCATATTCGTAACCCATGCCGTTTTTATTATTAAAATAATCTCTGATAATATCTTGCTGAATACTCAGTTGGGGCAGCCCAACACTCACAATAACCGTACCAATAAGTCTGCTACCTTTCAGGTCAATGCCTTCAGAAAATATTCCGCCGAGTACACAAAACGCTACATAGGTGTTTTCGGGATTTTCCTCAAAACATGACAAAAAGTCTTCACGTTGCTCTTCTGACATGGCTCTCCCCTGTTCCACCGCGCATATTTCGGGAAAGGCCATGGCAAAGGCTTCAAATACATCATTCATATATTTATAGGAAGGAAAATATATAATGTAATTTCCCTTTTGGCGTGAAATGAAAGAGCCGATGAGCCGGGTTATTTCTTCTCTGCTTTGTTCCCGATCATTATATTTGGTTGAGACATGGTCTGCAGTCAGAACACAAAGACTCCGGTTGTCAAATGGGGAATCAAGAGATAGCATCTGGTCCTCTTCTCCCCCGCCAAGTATCTCGCGAAAATACCTTAGCGGAGACAGGGTGGCCGAAAACATAATAGCCGAACCTCCTCGCTTTAGAGCTTCTCCCAGAAGAAGCGAGGGGTCCAAACAAAATAGCTTCAGCGATACCTCGTCCCGCTGCGATTCAACAAGGCTTACGTATCTTTCATCATATAAATCAGCTATGGCGATAAAACCCGATACCTCAAAATAAAGCTGAAGAAAACTGTTGTCTTCGCTCAACTCTCTGTTTTCCTTAAGCATCAATTCACATATTGCAATATATTTGTTGATAAGGTCCAGAAAATCCGTGGGTTTTTCAAGCGTGATAAAATATCCCGGTTCACCGCACTGACTGCGCAAATTAATCATGTATTTATTGATGCTGGTCAGGATTTTGTCCAACGCCTTATTTCTGCCTTTATATTCTTTTTTGATTCTATAGAAAGCCGTTTTGAAAAGCTGGGCCGAATACATTTCTCGCGATCTGTCGACAAGATTGTGGGCTTCGTCAATCAGGAAAACATAATCACCGTTGCTATCCTTAAAAAAGCGTCTGAGATGCGCTCTGGGATCAAAAACATAGTTATAGTCACAAATAACACAGTCTGCCAAAAGTGCAAGGTCGAGTGAAAGTTCAAAGGGACAAACCTTATGCTTTCTTGCATATTTTTCAATCACGTTTCTGGAAAGATCATCACACTCTGTTGCCGTTTCCAAAATAGCTGTATTGACACGGTCGTAATGACCTTTGGCATATTCACAATATTCGGGGTGGCATACGGGCTTTTCACAAAAGCATATTTTCTCTTTGGCGGTAAGCGTCAAGGTCTTCATTTCAAGACCATTCTGGCGCATTTTTGCAAAGGCTTCCTCAGCAACCTGGCGGGTAATGGTTTTTGCGGTAAGGTAGAATATTTTAGAGCTTCTTCCCTCCCCTTGGGCTTTAATGGCGGGGAATAGCACAGATATGGTTTTTCCAATACCTGTAGGTGCTTGCGCAAAAAGTTTTTTCCCGCTGACAATCGTTCTATATGCATATACGGCAAGTGCTCTCTGCCCTTTGTGGTAGGCTGGAAAAGGAAACTGCAGCGTGCTAATTGAAAAGTTCCGTATCTTTTCCCACTCGGATGAAAAGTTTGCCCATACCGAATACTTCTCAATGAGTGCGTTTATGAATATTTTGAGTTCAGCGATTTCGAAAATTCGGTTAAATATCTTCGATTCCTTGTTTTCCAGGTTGAAATATGTAAGTTGGACCCCAATTTCCGGCAAATCGTTCTGGACCGCAAAAATATAGGCATAACATTTCACCTGAGCCCAATGAGTGAAATTAAAGTCTTCATTGATTAAACTCATAGGCAGCACCGTTGTTTTTATTTCGTCAATCGTATATCTGCCGTCCTGACAGAAAATACCGTCAGCACGACCTTCCAGGGTATAATCTATACCATCAAAACATATTGCTTCTGAAAGCAGTACTTCACTTTGATAGTCCTCATACAGTTCACGGTTTTTCTTCTGCAAAATACGATGTGCTTTGGCGCCTTCAAGCATTCTGTCCTTTGCAACATATCTGCCGTCAATGTCTCCGCATCGCATTATTAATTCAACCAATTGTCTTATCGGAATTTTAATCATGGGTTCTATCTCCCAACAAAATTTAGAAATTTAACAGACTCTGCAACAACACTCACACCCTCTCCCCTGCGCTGAAGCCGGCCGATTACCATTAACGGCCCGGATTGAGGTCCAAAAATATAGCTGCCATATTTCATATACACATTCTCAAACATGGTTATATCAATCATACCGAATTCATCTTCCAGGGAAAAGAAAACCGTTATGCGGCCGCTTCGGGTTGGAGGTCGATGAGGATAAAGCAGTAAGCCAGCTATCTTTACCTGCCGATTATTAGCAGCCAGTTTAGCTAGATCCTTGCTGGAATAGAAGCCTTTCCGGTTAAAAACCGGGCGAAAGCTTTGCATAGGATGTTCGCCGGTATATAGTCCCAATAGTTGATATTCCCATTCTCTTTTCTCGAACTCCGTAAAATCCTTAATAGCATTAAAATTATCAGTGTTTGCTGCCTCTCCATCAAAAAGCAAGGCCTCGCCGTTTTGGTGGGTTCTTTTCTTTTCAAGATAATATGATAGCTGACTCAATGAATAACGCCGATTGGAGCAAAGACCATCCATCGCTCCACAGCGAAGCAGATTTTCCAGGATATCCAGGGGGATATTACAGCGTATTACCAAATCCAGGACTGATCCAAACTGCTTTTGCTCTCTTGCAAGTATAAGCGACGTCAAAGCAGTGGCACTCATACCTTTTAACTGTTTTAAACCTACCCGTATCTGCTTATCTCCTTCAACCATAAAATCAGCATTGCTGCTGCAGACATCCGGCGGCAATAGTTCTATCCCTCTTCGCCGGGCTTCATTGCCGATGATGCGCGGCGGATAGAAGCCCATCGGTTGATTATTCAAAATGGCCGTATAGTATTCAGCCGGATAATGCTGAACCAGGTAAGCTGTCTTGTAGCTGGTATTGGCAAACGCTGCTGCATGCGCCTCGCAGAATCCGTAGGATGCGTAGCCTACCATACAGGCAAAGATTTTCTCGGCGGTCGCTTGTTCAATACCGCGCTGAACGGATCGCTTAATAAAGCTGTCGCCCAGTTCATGCATGGCTTTCTGGGAGCGTGAATGGGTCATTATGCGCCGGAATTGATCGGCCTCGCCCGAGCTGAAACCAGCAATGGCCCGGGCGATCTCAATGACCTGTTCCTGAAAAAGCACGACCCCATAAGTCTTCTTTAAGATTGGTTCCAGCAGCGGGTGCATATAACTGACTTCTTCCCGGCCATGACGCCGCTCCACATAAGGCTCCACCATGTTGCCCTTTATAGGTCCGGGCCTGATCAAGGCCATGCTGGCCACTACATCTTCAAATTCAGCAGCATTAAAACGTGTCTGCAAAGCTCTCTGGGCCGGGCTTTCCAATTGAAAGACCCCAATGGTTTCACCGCGATTAATCATGGCATAGGTTTCCTGGTCATCCATAGGAATTTCTTCATAAGCAAAAGGCTGCCCGGACTGCTCGATTCCCCTGCTGGTATCCTGAATAACCGAAAGGGTTCGCAGTGGTAAAAGATCCAGCTTGATTAGCCCCAATTCCTCAATGTCCTCTTTATCAAACTGGCTGATCACCGGCCCCAGAGCGGATTCCTGCAAAGGACTGAGATCCCTGATCGGTATATCACTAATAACCAGGCCACCCAGGTGCATGCCCAGAAAGCGCGGAAAGCCAGCCAGTCGTTCACAGCAATCCAGAAGCAGCCTGTACCGGGGGTCATGCAGCGGACTGTTCTTTAATTCCGGAAGCTTGGCCATTAGTCCCCGGATATGATCTGCATAGGCGTAAAAAGGCATACTTTTGCATAAGGGATTTAGTTCTGACTCGGCAAAACCTAAAGCTTTGCCCAGTTCACGAATTGCTGACCGGGCGCGGAATGTATTATAGGTAGCAACTCGGGCGACGTGGTCGGAACCATACTTTTGGTAAACATATTGAATGACCTGGTCACGGTAACGTGATTCAAAGTCGATATCAATATCCGGCATGCCCAGCCGCTCCGGATTCAGGAAGCGTTCAAACAAGAGCCCCCGTTTCAGGGAGTCCACTTCGGTGATATTGAGGCAATAAGCCACCAGCGAATCGGCGGCTGAGCCCCGGCCGGCACAGCGAATGCCTTCCTTTTGGGCATATTGCACCAGATCCCATACAACTAAAAAATAATCCGCAAAACCCATTTGGATAATGATTTGCAGCTCATGTTCCAGGCGGCTGGCAATTGCTTCACTTATCCGGGAATAGCGCTTGCGCGCTCCGTCCCAGCATTTTTTGCGCAGCACCGTCCCAGCATCCTGGCCAGGCAACAAGGGATAGCGCGGAAAATGATAAGTCTGTTTGCTTAATACTGGCTGGCATTGTGCGGCGATCCTCAGAGTGTTCTCAAAAGCATTGGGGCAGCCGATAAACAAGTCTTTCATTTCCCGGGGCGATTTAAGATAACTTTCCCCGTTTACGGGCCGTTCGGGATGAATCGCCTCTACTGAAGTCAGGGTTCGAACACAGCAAAGCAGATCGTGCAGGATGAAATCTTCTTTTTCATTGTAATGCACATTGTTGCTGGCTACTGTTTGCAGTTGGAGCTGATCAGCCAACTGGCAGAGACGGTGGTTAATATAATGGCTGCCTGGCTGCAGCGGATTTTGCAGTTCAATAAAGAACGATTCCCGGCCCATCAGATCCCGGTATGCCATGGCTTTTTGAACTACCTCCGAATATCTCCTTTCCAGAATCATGGATGTGATTAAACCTTTCCGGCAGCCCGAGAGAATAAAAAGATCTTGCAATGAATCCAAATCCGCCTCACCTGCCTGTGGTTCTCCCCGGGGGTGTCCCAGGTGAGCACGGCTGAGCAAATGACAAAGACTTGTATATCCGGTCGGCCCTTTGGCCAGCAGGGTTAAATGATGACCGCTTTCCAGGGTGATTTCCACTCCCTGGATGGGTTTGATCCCTGCAGCCCGCGCAACACGATCGAATTGAACAACTGCGCAAAGATTGTTATGGTCGGTTATCGCCAGAGCCGGCATATCCATTTCTGCAGCCTTCTTAACCAGAACGTCAATACTGGATGCACCATCCAAGAAGGAATAAGGTGAATGACAATGCAGGTGTACGAAACTCATGACTTTGCCGCCTTCTAATCGTAGGTTTTATATAAATACCAAGATTTCTGCTCCGGTTCCCAATAGATTTCATGGATGCTCTCATTACTGCAACGGATGCGATAAAAGCTCTTTTCCGCTTCTCCCGCCCACCAGCGACCGGTGTCTGCCCAGTGCTCCAGAATTTCCAGCACTGGCAGGCCTTTAAACTTGATGGGTATGTTTTGTGCGTTACAGTTTACGCTTGTTATGAGTTGATGTTTCCCCATAGTTTATTCCTGTATCTTTACTGGCCAAGAGATTCTCCAGGGGTCCCATAAGGCCAGGATTTGATCCCTTCGGTCCATACTCAATCCCAGCTGCAGGGAATCCGGATATTGTATCTGCAACTGCTCCAGCAGGCTCAGCCTTTTTATATGACGCTGTTCCAGTTGTATTTCCTGACGCTGGGTAAAGAGATTCATTTCCTTCATCTGCAAGCTTTCCAAGTCATGCAGGAATACCCGTATCTCCTCAACCGGAGCAGTTATATCACTGGGCAGAAGCCTTAACAGGATATTTCCCAAACGGATTGCATCATAACAGGATTGACTTACTTTGCGCTCCCCAAGCTGAGACCCGGGTTCGGTGATAATTTCCAGTCGGATATGATGAAAGCCCACATGGCGGTGTTCGAGTTCCTGAGCCAGGAACTGACTGGCTTCCCGGCATACTTCTTGAAGCCGGATATAATCGGAACACCCATCAGGGAGCAAGCAGGTATAACTAATGCGATCAGCAGGATAAATGCCTCGCACCGGTGTATAGTCCAAACCCTGAAGGTTTTGCCAAAGCAGCATGGTATCGCGCCTTAACAATTGACGCATTTGGCTGGGATTCAAGCATTTAAGTTCTCCTATTGAAGAATAACCTCGACGCATCAACAGCTTTTGCTCTCGACTTGATAAAGGTAAAAATTCTGTAACCGGCAGTTTTTCCAAAAATTCCGTTTCCTTGCCGGCTGGGATTTGCACAATCTTAACTCCATGGCGGGACAGGCAGCGACAGCCCCGTTCCTTGGTCACCGGCAGAATTGATCTGTGTGCTGCCAACCGCGCCAACAGCGGAGAAGCAGCCAGCCCGATAACAGCTTCATTTCCCTCAATTGCCATTACTTTACTTATACGGTCAACGATACTGCTAATTTTGTTAAAGCTGCTCAAATCCAGCAATAATTCTTGATCGTTCAGTGGTTCCACCAGGAAACTATGCTGGGCGCATTCATCCATCAGCGCAGTGTTTAATTTCGGCATAAGCAAACAAAGGATTTTACGCACCTCTATCACTCCCGGCAAGATTAGTATACCAATCATAAACCAGAACAATTGTTCTGGTCAAGTGGACGATATTGTTATTTTTAGGCAATAATCTCCATGTCATGCAAGAGAGGCTGACTGCAAAAGCCG
>JAQUXM010000213.1 GCA_028692415.1 Syntrophomonadaceae bacterium
GATGTAGTTGAAGCCAGAAAGGTTATCTTGGAGCTATTGCTGGCTCGTCACAAACTGGAATGCCATACCTGCGAAAGAGACGGCAGCTGCAAACTGCAGGATTATTGCTATAGATATGGGGTTACGGACTCCCGCTATGCCGGTCAAGGCCCGCATTTTGGGATGGAAGATCCCAATCCTTTTATTAAAAGAGACTATGATAAATGTATCATGTGCACCAAGTGCGTTCGGGTATGCGAAGAGATTACCGGCGCCCAGGCGATAAATATTAAAGACAGAGGCCATCATGCCAAAATAGCTACCGTTTTCGATGGCAAACTGGCCGATTCAAGCTGCGTATTCTGTGGCCAATGCGTAATGGTCTGCCCAGTAGGGGCCTTGACCAGTAAAGTATCAGCCGGCAAAGGCAGAGCCTTCGAGACCAAGGGGGTACTTACTACCTGTACCTACTGCGGAACTGGCTGTACCTTTGAATTGAATGTCAAGGATGATCAGGTGGTAGGGGTAACCTCGGTTAGAGATTTAGCAGTCAGTCCAGTCAACAAGGGAGCCTTGTGCGTAAAAGGACGCTTTGGCTGGGATTTCATTCATTCTCCCGATAGACTGACCACTCCCTTAATCAAGGAAAACGGCGAGTTCCGCGCGGCCTCCTGGGATGAAGCCTTGAATTTGGCGGCAGAAAAACTCCAGGGTATAAAAGATAAAAATGGCGCAGATAGTCTGGCTGTGTTCTCTTCGGCTCGGGTTACCAATGAAGAGAATTACCTGGCCCAGAAGTTTGCTCGGGCGGTCCTGGGCACCAATAATGTTGACCATTGTGCCCGCCTCTGTCATGCTTCCAGTGTAGCCGGGATCGGGGCAGCATTTGGCAGCGGGGCTATGACCAATTCTATCATTGATTTTGCTGAACAATCAAAGTGTATCTTCGTCATCGGCAGCAACACTACCGAAAATCATCCGGTTATCGGCTATAAGATTAAACAAAACGTTCGCAAAAATGGAGCTAAATTGGTTGTAGCCGACCCGCGCTGCACTGACCTCGCCTCAATGGCAGATGTTCATATGCAGTTCCGCCCCGGCACCGACGTGGCTCTGATGAACGGGATGATGAATGTAATTATTGCCGAAGACCTTCTGGATAAGGAATTTATCGCCAATCGTACTGAAAATTTTGAAGCCTTAAAACAGGTTTTAGTAAAATACACCCCCGAATATGTTGAGCCTATTACCGGGGTACCGGCTGAAGATATCAAAAAAGCGGCCCGTATCTATGCTGAGTCCGGAGCCAGTGCCATCTGTTATTCGATGGGAATAACCCAGCACAGTACCGGCACCGACAACGTCAAAACCTGCTGTAACCTAGCCATGATCACCGGCAATGTGGGAAGGCCTGGAACCGGGGTCAATGCCCTGCGGGGGCAGAACAATGTTCAGGGAGCCTGTGATATGGGAGCATT
The DNA here is from genome assembly GCA_028692415.1 of Syntrophomonadaceae bacterium. Lineage (GTDB taxonomy): Bacteria > Bacillota > Syntrophomonadia > Syntrophomonadales > Syntrophomonadaceae > JAQUBU01. Next base: position 1,458 of record JAQUXM010000213.1, read on the forward strand.
ACCGGTTGTTTATCCTGCTTATCAATCGGTAACCAATGATGAGGTACGGGAAAAATATGAAAAGGCCTGGGGGCGCCCCTTATCCTCGAAAATTGGCCTCACTGTAACCCAGACCATTCCCGCTGCCCTGACCGGGCAGATCAAGGGTCTTTTGGTCCTGGGAGAAAATCCCATGGTCAGCGATCCCGACATAACCCATGTGGAAGAAGCCTTGGAAAAATTGGAATGCCTCATAGTCCAGGATATCTTCCTGACTCAGACTGCCCAAAAAGCAGATATTGTCTTCCCGGGCCTATCATTTGCAGAAAAAGACGGAACCTTCACCAGCACCGAGCGCAGAGTGCAGCTGGTACGTCGCGCTGTCAGCGGACCTGGGCAAGCCAGAGACGATTGGCAGATCCTATGTGAATTGGCTAGCCGGATGGGCTACCCCATGAGCTACGCTAATCCTGAGGGGATTTTTGAAGAAATGCGCACCCTCACGCCTTCCTACGCTGGTATGAGTTATAACAGATTGGAAGGGGTAGGCCTGCATTGGCCCTGTCCTGCTGAAGATCATCCTGGTACACCCATACTGCATACTGTGAAATTTACCCGTGGCCTGGGCTTATTCCATGCCGTCGAGTTTATCGAACCGGTCGAATTGCCGGATCAGGACTATCCGTTTATACTCAGTACCGGGCGCAGCCTGTATCACTATCACACCGGCACTATGACCCGCCGGGCTTCGGGACTGAATGCCCATATGCCCGAGAATGTAGTGCAGATTAATCCGGTCAAAGCAGCCCAGATGGGAATAAGTGATGGCGAGTTAGTGCGCGTCAGTACGCGCCGGGGAAGCATCGAACTCAAAGCGCAGCTTACCGATATTGTTAAAGAAAATGTTATTTTCACCTATTTCCATTTTGCTGAAGCTGCTGCCAACCGTCTAACTAATGCTGAGGCCCTGGATCCCATATGCGGTATTCCAGAATTTAAAGTCAGTGCGGCCAACCTGGAAAAGATCTAAGCAGCAAGGAAAGACTTAATTTGTTTTTAGCGAGGAGGGGGGCAACCCCCTCTCTTAAATTAAAAGGGGTGCTAATAATTTATGAATAGACAGTTTCCGGTAAGCCTACCTGAAGGCTATGTGGATTTTTTTAAAAATCTAGAAACGTGGCAAAATGAGCAGCAAATTAAATTGAAAATGAACTATTCACCGACTGAAATCGATGTTCTTAAGGTGCTGGTCAGCAGTAATAAACCGATAATACAATCAGTTGATTTTGACATAGACGAGCACCAGTATAAAATCATATATCAAGAACTACTGCCGATTTTAAAGGATTACCGGTATCAGATAACAGGAGAACTGGATAAGATATTAGCCAAGCTAGACCAATTAGACTTTAGTTTGCTGCCCATCAAATTGCTGGAAGAGGATCAGACGTATTTCTCTGAACTCGCTGCCCGCTTGGATATTCCCAATGAACTCTTAATGTTTACGATAGACCATGCCCTTAGACCTTTCCTCAGACTTTGGGCTGAACCCCATTATTTAACGATAACAAAAGATGAATCCCTCTCCTGGAGCTTTGCTGCCATCTGTCCTTTTTGTGGTGCTAAGTCAAACTTCAGCCATCTGAGAGCAACCGACGGGCACAGGTTTATGTTCTGCGACCACTGTTTCACCGAATGGGCAACCCGAAATATGTACTGCGTCCACTGTGGCAACGATAATCCTAAAACGATTCAGTATTTAACAGTAGAAGACGATGATGCCTATCAGATATTCACCTGCGAAGAATGTAAGGGTTATTTGAAAACTTTTGATGAACGCCAGCAAGGCGATCAAATAGACCTCTTTATCGCCAATATTGAAACTATATATCTGGATATGCTTGCGCAGGAAAAAGGTTATGGGAACCATAATGTTGACTAATTTTGTAGTATTCAAACTTCAATATGAGATACTTGACATCTAATTGGCTAAGCAATAAACTATTACAAATTAAATCTTTCTCATTATATATATAAC
>JAQUXM010000214.1 GCA_028692415.1 Syntrophomonadaceae bacterium
AACCTCGCAGATGCTACTTAAAGTAAAATGATTTAGATGTTAGCATAGTTCTTATGATATTACTCTTGATATGTATTTCGTATTCAACCAGGGGAAACTGCTCAGCCCAGGCATCAGACATTTCCTTCCATTTATCCGGTTCGTGTTCTTGCAGGATTCTCCCCCACCCCAGGACATCACTGCCCAAAAACTGAGCTTTGTTTATGCAAGCCGCAACCTGCTTTTCAATTTCCTGATTGGCAGCTTCCTGCAGCTGGGTTTTTGTCTCCAAGGTTAAAATATCACTAACGAAGTCTTGTTCATAAAACCCCAAATCACTGTCTATTTCTATAATCATTTTTAAATTATTGCTGCTGAGCTGAGGTCTGGTTTTAGTACTGAAGCGAACTATTTCCAGGGTTATATGCTCATTTTCATGCGATGGAGAAACTGCATTAAACAGCCCTCCTGCTTGGCTTGATGAATTCAGCCAGCGATAGCCCCGGCTTTCAGTTTCATTCATAGCGCCCACCATTCGTTCTCCTTTAAAAACCGCCATTCCTTTAAGGATAATTACGTTTTTATTATTTGTATTGCCGCTATTCTTATCCCCGGTTTTTTCAGGAGGGCTTTTTTCCTGGGCCATTTCCAAAGTTATTTGTGGAACCACCGGTTCGATACCTGGAGTCATCAGCTTGTAAGTGAATTCTTCCATAGTGGTGCCAACATAAATACCCAGTTGTTTTTCGTTAAGTTTTAAAATGTCATTTAGGCCGCCGCCAAGTTCAGTTACCTGAGGCAAGTATGAGGATAACAGCTCTTCCGGGCTGCTTTGCGAAGCTATCAATAGATTTATATCGGGCCGGAGATGACGATTGCGGGTCATAAAATCTATAATCAGGGATAGATCTTGCCCAACTAACTTTTCGCCCAGGATAAAGGTTTTAACATGACTCCACTCCGGAACCTTGGATAAAGAAAGAGTCAGCCGCCGGGCCGCCATGGCTACTGAATAATCACTGGCCGTAGCCACCACCCACTCCACTTCCCCGCTGCCTGCTTCGCCGGGAGGAAGGGGGCGAATTAGTCGGGTTGAGAAAGCAATTTTGTCATCGTCCTGCCGCTCAATTCCCACTGCGGTAGTAATGGCACTGTCATTTATTTCTTGCAGATCCCAGCAGCCACTCAGCATGAATAAAGATAAAATACAGATAAGTTGTAAACTGTTTTTTAGCATAATCTTGCTTATTCCATCTCCACAGAATTAATTATGGCCTGGAAAAGTTCAGTTAATGGCCATTCATAATAAAAGGCCAGGCTCATATACAGGCCAATCGAAAATACAATGACAAAAGCCCCCAACTCACGGTACATCCGGTTCCTAGCCAGGGAGGGAACTTCCACGGCAATTATCAGTATATAAATAACCACTAAAATCCAAATCATTGTTATTCCTCCTGTGAGGAGTGAGGGGTAAAGCTTCACCGGTAAGGCGTTAGGCGTAAGGGGAGAGGCGATTGTCTAACGAAGGTCTTCTTCTTACAGCCAGATTTCCCTTACATTAAGCTTTTATGACCCCGTAAACCCCAAGGACTAAGCCTCTGCGCTACCTTAATAATAAAACGAGGTTCTTTTTGATTCCCCTTACCACACTACAAATCTATAGCTAAAATCTATACTAGCTTCCATAATCCAACCTTCATTCTTAATTTCCGTCGAAGTCTTCTCCTAACCCCTAACCCCTCACGCCTCACTCCTTACGGGCGAAGCCCTATTCCCTAAAAACAAAAGATGTATCAGTCAAATAGCTTCTTCTTATTTCGTACTTTACTGTTATCTCCGGCTCAACATTGGGGAAAATTTGCTCCCATTCAGATGCCATTTCATTCCATATTTTTGGATTGGAACTGTGCACTATTCTTCCCCAGCCCAAAATATCGCTATCCAGACTTTGGGCTTTATTTATGCACAGGGATATCTGCTTTTCTATTTCCCGGCTGCCTGATTGTTCCAGTTTTTTAATCATATCCATTGTGAATAAGTTGCCGGAACCGCCCTGTTCATAGAAATTTCCTTCAGCCTTTATTTCTATCTTCATTTTAAGGTCGGAACCCTGGATTACCGGGGTGATTTTAGCCTGCGAGCGGGATAGCTCCAGGGTAACCTTGCTCTTTTCATCCAGGGGTGAAGGTATGATGAATAAACCGCCTTGGATCATCTTGGGCCGCATAAAACGATAACCGCGGCTTTCATTTTCGTTTAAGCTGCCTACCATTTTTCGGCCTTTAAAAACCGCCATACCTTCCAGCTTGAGTTTTTCCGGCTGGCCGCTATTATCAATAGTTATCATAGGGACTACCGGCTCGACCCCGGGAACGGTAAATTTATCTATGAGTTCCAACAAGGTTAAAGAAGTATAGATACCGATTTGCGATTCCTGGGTTTGCAATAGATCCCGTATCACCGTGGCCGTATAAGAGCTAACCAGAGGTTTAACATTGAAGACTTCCTCCGGAGTGGCGTTATGAGTTATCACTACGGGAATATTTTTGCGGACAAAGCGGTTGCGGGCAACAAAGTCCATGAACAGTGCCATATCGTTACGGGCAAAATTTTCGCTAAACAAGAGCAAACTGGCATGACCCCACAGCGGGGTTTGAGAATTAGAAAGCGTTATCTTACGTGCCGCCTCGGCAACGGTGTCACCATCAGCAGATACAACCACGAACTGCGGACCCTGGCCTGCACCCGCTTCAGGAGAGCGAGGATTGGCCAGCTGGCTGGTGAAGATAATTCGCTTATCTTTATAATCAGTTCCAAATCCTAAGGGGATGCTGGCTTTATTTATCTCGATGGTCTCGCAGCCCGCAAGCAGCAGAGTAGTTGTTAATAGGACCAGCAGTAGAGCTTTCTTCATCACCCTTGCTCCCCATCGTTATTCTTGGGGGCTTGGCGTATTTCGTTAACCATGCCTTCCATGTATGGACGTTTGAAACTATTGAACCAGGGCCGCCGCACCAGTATGTCCCCCATATAATGAAGATTAAATGGTGCTATGGGTGACAGGTAAGGCAGGCCGAAGGAAGACAAGGAAGCCATTCTGGTTCCCATTAATATAAGTGCAATAATTATACCGAGAAATCCCAGTATACCAGCGGCAAAGAGGAAGCCAAAACGGGCGATGCGGGTGATAATGCCAGCATTGTAAGAAGGAGTGACAAATGAAGCGATACCGGTAAAGGCAATAACCACAACCATGGGAGTGGAAACCAGTCCGGCGCGTACGGCCGCATCACCGATGATTAGTGCACCTACAATACTAACAGCCGGACCTACGGCCCGGGGTAAGCGCAGGCCCGCCTCGCGCAGCAGTTCAAAAGTGGCATCCAGCAATAGTGCTTCCACAAAAGCCGGGAACGGAATACCCTGTCGGGTGGCAGCGATGGTTAATAAAAGCGGGGTAGGTATCATTTCATGATGAT
>JAQUXM010000055.1 GCA_028692415.1 Syntrophomonadaceae bacterium
CATCTGTAAAATCCTTTGTAGGATCGGGCCGCAAAACATAATATTCCCAGTATTGATTTACCGCATCAAGAAATGCAGCATCTATCAGATCAACATCTTCTTTTTCTCGACCTTTCGGTAAAGTAGAGATTACTTCCTTAATAGCGAGGGCATAAGCCTGCTCGTCGAGGTTGTAACGATGTAGTATTTTTTCTCCGAGCTGTTCAAGATCTATTTCGTCCAGGTTAAGCTCCAGAAGCATAGCTATTACTTTTTCAAGTTCTAGTTCCAGGGTTTTTATATCAGATAACCCCAAAATATATTCATAACTATCAACAAGCTTTTTATTATCTTCAAATAGGTTAACCCTAATGACTCTATTGCTTAGGATGGCAGCGTATCGTTGCCGTTCTTCATTGCAACACCAGATAGTCCGATATGAGAAGATATGGTCATTAGTGAGAGATAATGTAATTTCAACTATATGGTAAGGAACACCACTCTCTACTTCAAGTTTGAAAACGAAAATTACATCCTTGATTTTTTGCCCTGGTTCAAAATTGTAACCGGAAATAATATTCATATAAAGCCTGGTATCAGCTTGAACCGAGAATTCAAACGCATCTTGCCCAGTGTTGTTATATTTAGATTTTAGCTTTTTGGAAACCTTGGGCATTACCATTTCAATACCATATTCTTGATCAAGTTGGTCCTGCAATTGTCTGGCAAAGGCTGGATCGGTTGCGATTTTATTGGAGATATCTGCCACACAAGCTCTGATCTGATCGCCTATTTTTGATGGGCTGGTTTCGATAATAGTCCGAAATGCCTTTTGGCTAATCCAATAGTTTTTCTCGCTATCAGTCAGAAGTTTATAGTCTGAATCATCTACATATTTAGAGAGGCAATGTTCTTCTAAATCTTTTAGCCAAGCTAAGTAGGAATATCCAAATTCAGCCAAATCTAAACGGTCATACAAATCCCTGCTGGTTTCAATTGGTTCAGGGAAATACTTTTTTATTAAATGTTCTGGGGTGACTATCATTGCAAAACCTCCATTCTAGTTAATTATAGTTAATAGGCAGAAAATAATACAGCCCTCTCATTGATCCTCTCAACTTAAATCTTAATGAATTAATTCAAAATGAATTAACGTAGCCTGAGGGATGGTGGTGAAAGCGTCTTTTAATGTTTTAAAATTTTAGAAATTGCTAATGATTGTTTAATTCAAAATTAATATTTGGATGCCTCATTAAATAGTCCTTATTATGCCCAATAACTTCCTGCCGGCTTATATATTGGTACTACCCGCCATTATCTTTGTTTTCGGCATATTTTTCTCTGATGTGTAAACATCTGCATTTGACCACCTTTGCTATGAGCCTTAATGTTTTAATAAAGGTCTAATTTTCTAGAATAGAGGGTTCAAATTGAGTAATGTTATAGAGTTGCAAGGCATTTCCAAGATCTATAAAACCGGATACGAAGATATTATCGCACTTAAGGATATTGATTTGACAATCCGGAATGGTGAGTTTGTGGCTATTATGGGCGCATCGGGATCGGGAAAATCGACTTTAATGCACATACTGGGCTTGCTCGATAAGCCATCCAGCGGAAAGTATATTCTTGATCATAAAGATGTAAGCAGACTTAGTGCGAGCAATCAAGCTGTTATTCGCAACCAGCAAATAGGTTTTGTTTTTCAGCAGTTTAATCTTCTTCCTAGAACTTCTGTACTTAATAACGTTCTTTTGCCAACCATCTATGGCAAGACCAGGGACAACCTCGCTAGAGCTACTCAAATTATTGAGGAAGTTGGTCTTAGCGATCGCATTAAGCACAAAAGCAACCAGTTGTCAGGTGGTCAGATACAAAGAGTAGCTATCGCCCGGGCTTTGATCATGGAGCCAGCTGTTATCCTGGCGGATGAGCCCACCGGTAATTTGGATTCTAAAAGGTCCCAAGAAATTATGGAATTATTCCGCAAGATTAATAAAAAAGGTAAAACCATTATTCTTATCACTCATGAGGAGAGTGTAGCCCATTATGCAGATCGTATAATTAGATTAAGAGATGGTGAAATAATCTTACCGGAGGAACTGTCAGCATGAAATTTTTGATCGTCTTTAAACAATCCTTGCAAGCCATCTTTGCCAACAAGGGCCGAAGCTTTCTTACGACATTGGGAATTATAATTGGTATCGGTTCTGTTATTGCTCTAATTTCATTAGGGGCAGGTGTGAAGGTAAGTATTTCCGACCAGATTTCAACTCTTGGTACAAATAATATCACTATTATGCCGGGCGCTGGATTTAATCAAGGGGCATCTGATTCTGATGGATCTATGGGTGGTCATCCTGGTGGAGGGTCTGGTTTTAATCAAGCTTCCTCAACCTTAACGGTTAAGGATCTTAAATCTTTAAGCAATAAATCCCAGTATCCTCAAATCAAGCAGGTTTCGGGACAGATTTCGGGCTCAAGCATTTTTAAGACGCCAAGTGGTGACAGGCGTTATAACATACTTGGCACCTCAGAGAGTTATATGCATATCCAGAACCTGAGCTTGAGCCAGGGTACTTTCTATAAGCAAACAGACATAGATAATATGGCAAGGGTGGTTGTTTTAGGCAGCCAACTGGCCAGTGATCTGTATGGAAATAAGGACCCACTGGGGGAACCCTTGAGGATAGAAGGAACGAGTTATAGAATTATTGGAGTTTTGACCAGGGCTGAGGAGAGCAGCTTTAATAACCCCAATAACCAGGCTTATGTTCCTTATAGTGCAGCTGCGGAAAGCTTTAAGTCTCAGAACTTTAACTCAATTACGGTTCAGGCTGAGAATGAGGAGGTGGTTGCTGAGGTTAAAAAGGAGATTAAAAAAGCCCTGCTGGCCAACCACAAGATAAGTGATGAAAAATTAGCCGATTTTAATATCAGTTCCTCAGCCGATCTCTTATCAGCAGTTAGCAGCATTACCAATATGCTCACTTCCCTGCTGGCAGGTATTGCTGCTATTTCTCTAATGGTGGGCGGAATTGGTATCATGAATATTATGCTGGTATCCGTAACTGAAAGAACACGGGAAATTGGACTTCGAAAAGCCGTTGGAGCCAAAACTATTGATATTCTTGCTCAGTTTATAATCGAAGCCGTCATGTTAACTATGATTGGCGGAGTTATGGGCATTGGCCTGGGATATCTCATAGGCAAAATAGCCGAACCAATGATTGGATTCACGCCTATTGTAACAGGTAATTCAGTAGCATTGGCAGTCGGAGTATCCAGCTTTATTGGTTTGTTATTTGGCGTTTATCCGGCCGCCAAAGCCTCCCGGCTCAACCCCATTGATGCTTTGCGCTACGAATAGTTTTTCATTTAAGATTAGTATATCCATACTAATCGAAAAAGGCATATAAAACCAAAGCAGGGTCAAACTGGGTTCCTGCGCATCGTTTTATTTCGGCCAATGCTTCTTCTTTACTCACCGCTTTTTTATACGGACGACCATTGGTCATAACATCATAAGTATCCGTAATAGCGATTATTCTTGATATAAGCGGAATTTTTTCGCCCTTGAGCCCAAGCGGATACCCGCTGCCATCCCACCATTCATGGTGGTGTAATATTGCTTCAGCGACTGAAGCCAGTTCGGGAGAACTGAGGGCAATACGATAGCCAGTCTCGGGATGATTCTTAATGGTTTCCCATTCTTCCGGTGTCAGTTTCCCAGGCTTATCAAGAATACTGTTGGGGATCGTTATCTTGCCAATATCATGCAGTGCTGCCAAAAGTGTTAATTCATCCAGTTCACTGCCAGTTAGATTAAGGGATTTTCCAATTTTATAGGCCATTTCCTGCAAGCGTTGACAGTGTTCTTTGGTTTCATGGCTTTTTTCCCAGAGAGCCTTCTCCAGTGTTTTTATAAATGAGCTGCGCGTACTTCTGCTTTCCAAAAGCTTATTGCGATACATCTTCTCCTCAGCTTCTTTAATAACATCTTTTATATCTTGATCAAGGCTATTCTGAATTGCCATGCCCAATGAAATATTTATTCTTGTTGCCAGGCTATCAATTTCTATGCAAGAATCACTTATTCGTTGGTATACCCTCATCGTACCTGCATTATCACATTGAGGTAAAAGAACTATAAATTCATCACCGCCCCAGCGAGAAATAATATCCTCTTTACGACATGATTTCCTGAATATGTCTGCTGCCTGTTTTATGACCTTGTCCCCTTCCATGTGACCCAGGGCATCATTTACTAATTTAAGCCCATTTACATCTCCAATAATCAAACCAATGGGCAGCTGCCGGTTGGTACAAATACGTATAAGCTCTTCCTCAAAAAAGGCACGATTATATAAACCGGTTAGGTTATCATGATAACTTAAATATCTAATGTCTTCTTCGGCTTGTTTACGCTCAGTTATATCAACACAAATCCCTACATAAAACAGTGATTCACCTGTTGCAGCTTTTACTGGGGCAATGCTGGTACTATGCCAACGCCAGCTTCCGTCCCGGTGCCTAATGCGATATTCCATTTCTTTTTGGGGTTCACCCGTCTTAATAACCTTATTAAAAAAATCTGTATACAATTGAATATCATCAGGATGAATGAAAGCATAAAACTGATGTCCCTTTAGCTCGTCTATTTCATAACCCAATGCTTTTTTACAACCGTTAGAGACAAAGTTAAATCTTCCTTCCGTAGACATGGAATAAACCATACCATTGGCATTTTCCATAATAACCCGCAACTCCGCCTCGTTCTTGCGCAATCGCTCTTCCATCATCCGATGGTCGGTAATATCAATTCCGGTAGCAATAGCATGGGTTCCTAAACCATGCTCATTAATAATGTGCGTTATTGTCCAGCTGATTAGCCGCCGTTTACCGTCTTTGGTTAACCAGTAATTATCAAATTTTTGCTTGAAACCCGGCGTTATCCAATCGGTTTTCTCCTTGTCGAACAATGCCTTACTATCGTCCACATCATCAGGGCTATGAACTACTTCCCAAATATATCTGCCTCTCACCTCATTGAAGCTATATCCGGTAACCTGTTCACACATCTTATTAAAGAGTACGATGCGTCCTTCCTGGTCACAAACCGCAATTAAATCACCGGCGGTGTCCAATAAAACAGCATTGAAATTCCGTTCTTCCTGCAATTGGAGTTCAGTTCGTTTAAGCTTGGTTATGTCTTTGCAAACAAACAATAGATGGGGGTTATCATTCATTTCAATTGTTTCCACCGAAATCAGATAGAGACGAATCTCGCCGGATTTTGAGCGGAACGGCATTTCGACATTATGAATACTTCCCTGTTCTTTGATCTTTTTTATTAAACATTCACGTTCAGATGAGATGATCCAAATTCCCAATTCATTAACCGTACGCCCAATCACCTCATGGCGTTCATAACCCATATGATTAAGCCAGGCATCATTTACTTCAACATAACGTCCTTCATCGATAGATGTTATGCTAATTGGATCAGGATTGCAGTGAAACGCTTTCGAAAAGCGTTCTTCCGATATATACAAGGCCTGATTGGCTTCCTCCAGTTCAGCAGTTCTTTCATTTAACTCGCCGGTTACGGTGTTGATTAAATGGGTCAGGGTTTTTAGTACCTTAACGCTTTTGTTAGCAAAATTATCTTTATCGGAAGCAACATTGCTAGGGGCTTTTTTAAGCCATACCTCAGGGTTGGATAATGTTAGCGATTTAACATCACTTGATTCTGATAAGGCCAGCATGGTCATCGTAGCGTTCAGAAATTGGTTGCTGTTATCCGCGTGGAAGAACTCGCCGCTGGTAAAAAAACCTGCGGTGGGAGCTATATCTTGCAAAGGCAGGGTTTCCATCTCTGCTGATAGTTGAAGGAAACTCCTTCGCGATGCACAGGAATAGACGAATATGCTTTCAACTGGCTGTTGCTTGATTTTTTGCAGCAAGCTGTCCACTTTTTCCAGGATCATATCAAAATGTCCATAGCTAAAGCGTACCTTATCCCCCTCAGCCATGTCGCCAAAGAGGCCAATTGAATCATCATCATATCTTAAGGCCGATGATCTCGCAATCTCCAAACCATTCTTATAAATGATCAGCGGAAATTCTACAGCATCTGTGATATTCAAAGCCCTGTCATTCCCCAGGTAGCGACGGAAAACCTGAAAAGCGGGTATGTAATCAATCGTATAAACCCGCGAACCTTCAGCCCGGGTAATCGTCATTTCTTTGCCTATAGGCTGCCAGCCAAGATGGCTTTGACATGTAACGCTTAAACAATGACTCTCAATACTGACACCGACCACGCCACTGCTAGTAAGATATTCATTGCAGAATACAAAATAATCTTTATCTGTCAAGTTATTTCCTGCAATGCCTCCACATACTGGCAAAGCAGAATTGACTGACTGAACTCCTTTTAATAAATGGGTACCGTTCATATTCAGTGCGGTCGAAAAGAGGATTAATACTCTAGCTTGGTCGCTATTTAGCCGGGTTGCAATCGTTCGTCCCAGTTCGAAAACGCTTTCCTCTCTCATTTCCATAAAAGCAACTTTGATATTGCTGTGATTAAACACAGAAAAAGAAAGAACGGTTTTTAATCCGCTGACCAATCCGTTCATGATCTCTCCATTGGTGGTTGTCCCAATTATTTGTATGTTGGGAATTAACTTCCGAAGCTGCTCGCAGAGGTCTCTTATATGGTTTTCCTCACAAATACCGGTAAAAACCTGCACTAGAATTGCACAATTGCGGTTGTCCAACAGTACTGCTCGGTTGTCTATTACAAATTTCTTTAAACTCTCGTAACCTTCGTAATATGTATTGATGGTATGCAAAATGATGCCTCCAATGTGTTGTCATTAAGGAACCGTTTTAGCAGGGGTTAATTCCCAGCTACCGTAATATAAGAATACTATTAACTACATTGCGTTCCTTTCCATCGGATGGGCGGTTCAAGATTGTACCATTATAATACATCACACTTGATCCCCCGCCATCCAAATTATAAGCATCCTTTACGCCTAATTCCAAAAGCTTGTCCTGTAGTCTTTCCAGGGTAACCCCTAAACTCCAATCATCCTGTCTGCCGTCAACTACTATCATTATAAGGTCGTCATTGGCGTATTTGCCAATTAGTGTTCTGGGTTGCTTGGTTATCTGCCATTCTTTCGTAATCGGTAGTTTCTTGCCTTCTTTCAACAATACCGGCACAAAGCTAACTCCCTGATAAGGATCCAGTGCCGTTATATCCTCTTGCCGCTGGGGAATAGTCCCAATAACCTGCCCTTTTTTATTAATTCCGGCAAAAAATAAATCACCGGGGTAAGCGTTAAAAGGCTCAAGCAATTTCCCATCTATAACGGTATTCCCTATTAATTGGGCGTATTTAATTCCGTTTCTGTCTTCTGTGTAAAATCCACCGCCATTTATCGCCAATACGGCATTGTATCTTTTGGCTGCACTGGAGGTTGTTTCGAGTTTCCCCAATGTATCCCGGGCCAAAACAACCCTGAAAGCAGTGGGGTCAAATAGCTTAACTTTAGCAATACATCCCTTGTAGCCCAGTTCATCCAGGTCAAAAATTTTGATCTCGGTAAAGTCGCTAAGATAAGCATGCCTGGCAGGACCCAGTATTTTCAATATCTTCTGTTCGTAGATATCATCGGACAATTGTTTTTGTTCAGAACTAACACCGGCAAGTTCAGTTATCTTTTCATCCTGCTGTACAAAAACCTGCTGCTGCTTTTGAATAGTGGTAGCTAACTGAAACAATGCCGCTCCCATTATTTCAGTATCTTGTTTTAATACGGTGATTTCGTTCTTAATGCTCTCGGTTGGAATAATCAATGGTTGGGCGGCTGCTGAGAGACCCTTTACTACTAAAAAAAGTACCAGCAAAGGGGCCATCAGGAATAGCAGAAAAACACTAGTTTTCTGCATCATGGGGGGCCTCCTTTAGAATTTCCAAGCTCTTTTCCAATTGCTCCAACTGGCTTTCCAGGTCTAATAATTTTTCGTCTATCCGGGACTGAACATCGGACGAATTGGAAATAACCATCCCGGCATCTTCCATACTTCCCCGCAAACTTCTTATTTCACTACCCAAGATGGAGATATCTTCGTGTATCTCTTTTATATTCATGGCATTTTCCTGCCGGATATTATTTATGGCAGTATCCAAATAATTTTTCGAGTATATGTAACCATAATAGACTATGCCAATCCATAACCCGACCATTATCAAGAATATCAAAACATTGGTTTTCGTCTTTTTTGCCTGGTTTTTGCTATTTTCACTGGATTCATAATTCTGCTTTTCGGTATCTAAGCTATCAATAATTCTCACCCCTTCTATTAAATGCCTGCATTAAAATGGAGGAAGCCCTTTACTAATTCACCCAAATATCTACTAACTTCTACATAATACAAAATAATTCCTGCAAGATGACATAGTTGACTATTCAGACCGCAGCAGAATAACCCCATACCTTTACGAATATTTTTTTAATAAGAACGACCGCTTAGCGGGGGACATCTTTTCGCCTCGCTATATTTCGTCTTCATGATTCTGTCGAATGCCTCAAATATAGAACAAAGCTGTAGTAAATGGTACAATTATAGCATCTTGTAATAATGAAAGAAGATAATAATGAAAAGCAGTTTTAAAAACCTGGGCATTTTGCCGCCCATCTTAAAGGCCATTGAAGAGATGGGGTTTGAGTCCCCTACTGAAGTGCAAAGCAAGGCAATCCCTCATTTATTGAAGCAAGAAGATCTGATTGTAAGGTCTAAAACGGGCAGTGGCAAGACGGCTGTATTTGGTGTTTCCGTGCTGCAAATGACTGATCCTGATGCAGCGGCCCCCCAAGCCTTGATTCTAACCCCTACCCGGGAACTGGCAGTCCAGGTGGACAGCGATATCAAACAACTGTCCAAGCATCTGCAGCACCAGACCACGGCGGTATACGGGCAGCACAATATGAATGTTGAAATACAGGCGCTTAATCAGGGGGCCGTCATTGTTACGGGAACACCAGGCCGGGTATTTGATCACATTTGTCAAAGGAATTTGAAAACCAAAGCTATTCGCTTTTTGGTACTTGATGAAGCGGACCGGATGCTGGATATGGGTTTTCTTGAACAGGTGGAGCGAATTATCAAAACCCTCCCCAAGCATAGGGTGACGCTTCTTTTTTCCGCTACCATTCCCCCTGAAATCCATAGAATTTGCCGGGAGTATATGAAAAATCCAGTAACGATTGAGATAGAATCGCAGACCAAGACCGTAGATACTACTCAGCAGGTATACTATCGGGTTAATAATGACGAAAAGAGGATGCAGTTGAACCGCTTGCTTTTGTTTGAACAGCCGGAAAGCTGTGTGATTTTCTGCAATACTCGAATCGCTGTCGATAAAGTGCAAAGCTTTCTATCCCGAAAGGGTTATGCTGCTCAGGCCCTGCATGGAGATATTCCGCAGGTTAAACGGCTGAAGACCCTGCAGCAGTTCAAAGAGGGAGAGTTTCAATTGCTGGTAGCCACAGATGTAGCCGCCCGGGGTATTCATATCGATGATTTGTCCCTGGTGATCAACTATGATGTCCCCATCGAGAAAGACAGCTATGTGCACAGAATCGGGCGTACCGGGCGGGCCGGAAACGGTGGCCGCGCCATTTCTTTGGTTACCGGCGAAGATATCATGAGCCTCTATGAGATAGAAGAGCATATCGGAGCTATGATTGCTGAAGAGGAATTGCCCGCGGAGGAGTTTTTCAGGGATAATAGAGTTTCAATTCAGAAATGGATTCAGGCCAATGCCCAGAAGAACAAGTTGCTTCAGGCTGTTGCGGTGCCGCGCGGAGCAGAAGCGCAAAAGAAGGATTCTCATCAAAAGGCTCATCAGCCTCATGCGAAGAATAGAAATCGGCCGATTCAGGCAGATAGAGATAAAAAAACGCCCATAAGTGCCAATGCAGCAAATAGGGCCGAGCAGATAAAAGCAGTTCATACGATTCCCAGCCCCATGTCTCCCCATCCTCCAGCAGCCGATTCGGTCGATATCAATACAAAACAGGAGATGGTACAGGCTCCAGCCGAAGCTGCAGGAAAGAAATCATTTCTTCAGCGGATACTGCAGCGCCTGTTTGGCAAGTAATGCTACCGCTTCAGTCTTACATAAAATTAATTGAAATATCATGCAGATTATTAACATTTCGATGAATTTAGATGATAATAGAGGTCAGTGTTTTAATTATTTACTATTTGGAGGTGCCAATTTGCTACAGTTAATTGATAATGGAGTCTTTTTTATCAAGCAAAAAGTGCTTGCGGAGATTGGAGAAAATGGGGTTGTTAATCTGCTTAGCGGCAAGGGGGAAACAGGCGGCCTGCCGGTTGATATTAGTAGTATTGAACATGACCATGCGAGGAAAAATACCATCGCTTATCAGATCCTGATGAAACATAACAGCAGCAATGATCCTAAGCAACTTAAAATTCGCTTCGACGCGCTGGCCTCTCATGACATAACCTACGTTGGCATTGTGCAAACAGCTCGTGCCAGTGGACTAAAAGAATTTCCCGTTCCCTATGTATTAACCAATTGTCATAACAGTCTGTGTGCCGTTGGCGGGACCATTAACGAGGATGATCATGTTTTTGGACTTTCAGCTGCGCAGAAATATGGCGGAATCTATGTACCGGCCCATCTAGCCGTTATCCATCAGTATATGCGGGAAATGATGAGTGCTTGTGGCAATATGATTTTAGGCTCGGACAGCCATACCCGTTATGGGGCGCTTGGGACCATGGCAATCGGCGAAGGCGGGCCGGAGTTAGTCAAACAACTGCTGGAAAAAACGTATGATCTGGCTTATCCGGAAATCATTGCCGTGTATCTGGAGGGCAAGCCTAAGCCGGGTGTAGGCCCGCAGGATGTAGCCCTGGCGATCATTGGCGCAGTATTCAAAAATAGCTTTGTAAATAATAAAGTACTCGAATTTGTAGGCCCGGGAATCAAAAATTTATCAGTTGACTACCGAAATGGCATTGATGTTATGACAACTGAGACCACCTGCTTAAGCTCGATTTGGGCAACTGACGATAAGGTAAAGGAATATTATCAGATACATGGCCGGCCGGAGGGTTACAGCGAGTTAAATCCGGGAGAAATTGCGTATTATGATGGCGCTATCATGATTAATCTTGATCAGATTGAACCGATGATTGCTTTGCCCTTCCATCCAAGCAATGTTTACACGATCGCAGAACTTAATCGGAATGCTTGTGATATTTTAAGAGCGGTGGAAAAAGAAGGTCAAAAGCAGATCGACAATCCGGAGATAAGGTTTGCTCTGATGGATAAACTGGTGGATGGCCGATTAAAGGTTGATCAAGGAATTGTTGCCGGTTGTGCGGGCGGCACATTTGAAAACCTGTGTGAGATTGCTTCCCTGGTCGATAGCCGTTCCATAGGCAACGGGGAGTTTACGATGAGTGCTTATCCGGCCAGTCAGCCCATTTACATGGAACTAATTAAAAATGGAGCCGCAGCTCAAATGATGGCGGCTGGTATCACCATAAAAACTGCTTTCTGTGGTCCATGCTTTGGAGCCGGCGATGTACCTGCCAATGGTGCCCTGAGTATTCGCCATACGACTCGAAATTTCCCCAACCGGGAAGGCTCAAAACCCGGTGATGGGCAGATTTCCTCAGTTGCCTTAATGGATGCCAGATCAATTGCGGCCACCGCAATCAATGGCGGATATTTGACTTCGGCTGCTGAAATGGCAATGAAGACTTCTGCAGCAGCCTATACTTTTAATAAAGAAATCTATACCAATAGAGTTTACAGCGGGTTTAAGCAGCCATCATCCCAGGATGAATTAAAGTTTGGACCCAACATTGCGGATTGGCCTCAAATGATTGCCATGCCGCAGCATCTCCTGTTAAAAGTAGCCGCGGTAATCACTGATCCGGTAACAACCACTGATGAATTGATACCATCGGGCGAAACCTCTTCTTACCGGTCCAACCCTTTGAAGCTGGCGGAATTCACGCTGTCCAGAAAGGACCCCGGCTATGTCGACCGGGCCAAGGCAACCGATTTGCTGGAGCAAGAACGCCGCAATTTCATGCGGGAACCAGGTAAGGATGGGGAGATTTCAGATACGCTGAAGGACATGTGCAAGCAGGTAATGAGTGAAATTAGTGGTTTTACGGATTATACTGATGTGTTAAAAACGACCGGAATCGGAAGTGTGGTTTATGCGGTGAAGCCGGGGGATGGTTCAGCCCGGGAACAAGCTGCCTCGTGCCAGAAGGTTCTGGGAGGATGGGCCAACATTGCGGTTGAATACGCAACCAAACGCTATCGAAGTAATCTAGTCAATTGGGGCTTGCTGCCGTTTACCATAAACAATACTGCCGAGACACCTTTTGCCGTTGGAGATTTAATCTTCATTCCTGATATCAGAGAAAAATTAGAAAAGGGCGAAGAACTTATGGAAGCGCAGATAATCGGAGATCAAGGGGTGCGCAATATGGAACTCTTTTTGAGAAAGCTTACTGCTGATGAACGGGAAATTATCTTAAAAGGCTGTTTGATAAACTACTATTCGAATTAACTGGAGAATCGCTGGGCTGGTTATGATGCCAGTCCAGCTTTTTGTGAACTCTTTGGTAATTTATCAGCAATTCTGAAATGTCTGCTCGATCTCGAAAATAGCTTTAATGAATAACATTATATCTCCAAGCCCGAACCCGATTATTTACCATTATTAGGGTATCTTGATATTATATCATTCCTTAGGCGGCTTATTATATCCCCTGTCTCCGTAGGGCTGCAATTTCTCCAGCCACGATTTTTCCATTTGCTTAAGCTCCCAGCGCATGTCGGTGACCTCGTTGGCTTCCTTCTCCTCCAGCACCTCATAGGAGAAGGCTTCGGGACCCAGCTCCTTCCAGTCCTTTTGCAGTTGGGAATTGGCATGTTTACCCTCGATCAACTGGGCGCTTATGGTCAGCCAGCGGTTTTTCAGGTTGGGATAGGCGACAATGTAAATTTTGTCGCTGGCATTGTTTATTACTTGGATTACACCCATGTAGGTCTTAAGCTGCTTGTATTCCTCCAGCAGCTCTTTGCGACGACTCTTCTGGTCCATGTTTTTTTATCCTTTCCAGGTAGATTAATTCTGCTTTGGCCCGCCTGATTTTTGAAAAATAGGTTTTCCTTAAGTCATGAGAAAACAAGCTTCACCATCCGGTTTATATAATATAGCGGTATTCTCAATTTTTCCCTTAAATAACTTGGTTACTAAATTAGTAAATTACTAAAAAAATTATAACTATACCACTACTTAATGTCAATGCTAAAAAATAAAGATATCCCAATGCGAAAAATAATATGGTCATTAGTACCACAAAAATGGCAGATAAACTAAAGTTGCAACCATTCGAAAACAAGTGAGATAATGGTTAATGGATTTACTAAGGAGGATATCGATGAAGCTTTCATAGGTGCTATTTCGTTGGTTTTTATTATATATATAACGAGGCGAAAAGATGTCCTCCGCTTCTTTAAATGGGCGGGTTCCTATTAGCAAAACAGGCGGCGGTTCTAATCCCCCGCCTTGTTGCAACGCTGCGGAAGAAACTGCTCTGCAGTTTCTTCCGATGTTTGAATTTCCGTAGGGATATTTCTGCTTGCATAGAGGGTGGGATTATGTTTTTTAGCTCAAACATCAATAATAAAACAGTAAAAGAACTCAGGAAAAATAAGGGGTTTACAGCTAGAGAACTGGCTAATAGGCTGAAGATTGATACATCTGAAATAATGAAGGTCGATAACATGAAGTTCAAGGAAGTAAAGGAACCTTTATATTCAAGACTGCTTCCCATATTCCGGGGCGATGATTTGGATAGGATTCCCTGGTTATAGTGTTGGAGTTTGGATAGAAAGTAATTTTAAACAAGATTCTCCGGGTGTATCCCGAACTTGGTGAAAATGCCATTGATGTAAAATAAGGCATATTATTATAGAGGCAGATGGCCGAAATAATAGGCATCTGCCCCTATTATATTGCATTATACCTTTAAGTCTTGGGACTTTTAGAAAAGAGTTATTTGTTCAGCCTCGCTTGGGAAGTAAACCTTGAAAGTAGTTCCTTTAGGTCCAGTTTCACAATCTATCCTGGCATTATGGCGGGTCGCAATGTTATAACACACGGCAAGCCCTAGTCCGGTGCCATTGGCTTTGGTAGTTAGAAACGGGGTTCCCAGCCTGTCCAGGAGTTCAGGAGGGAGCCCTTGCCCCTCGTCTTTTATAAACAGGACAATCGCGCCTGCTTCACTACTTGTGCCTATAGTTAAAGTTCCACCTGATGACATCGCTTCCATCCCGTTTCGGGCTATGTTGAGAACCAGCTGTCTGATTTCATTCTTATCAATGGAAGTCATGGGCGGTTTACCTAAATCCAGCTCTATATTCATGCCTTTATGATTGGCATCGGCTTCCAGCATTGGGTAAATATCATTTACTATCTGGTCAAGGTATTGAGGCTGCAGATCAATGGGTTTATCCTTGGCCATTCCTAAATATTCGGATATTATCCCGTTGGCCCGATCTAGTTCTTCAATCATGAGGTCGAAGTACACCTTATCTTTCGCATAATACTCCTGCTGGTTTAACAATTGAATGAACCCGCGCACGGCGGTCATAGGATTCCTGATTTCGTGTCCGATGCTGGCTGCCATCTGTCCAATGAGGTTCAAGCGGTCTAGACGGGCTATATTGGCTTCAATCTCCTTTTTAGCAGTTATATCTTGAACCGCAAATATACGACAATCCATACCATTCACGCGTATGGTTTCCACAGATCCCATACAAGTTAATATTTTGCCAGACCGAGTGCGGACTAAATGTTCAT
Source organism: Syntrophomonadaceae bacterium (assembly GCA_028692415.1). GTDB lineage: Bacteria > Bacillota > Syntrophomonadia > Syntrophomonadales > Syntrophomonadaceae > JAQUBU01. The sequence goes on from JAQUXM010000055.1 coordinate 14,931, forward strand.
CTACACTGATTCTACTTTCAATTTTCAATTTGTTTAACAACTGGTCTGAATACTCTTTGACTGCGTATATATCCAATTCTAATGGAGTATGTCCGATAAGCTCTTCCCGGCTATATTCGATAGAATCTATATACTTCCGGTTGACCTCTATGAAACGATTGTCCTCCATACTCAAAATAGCCATCATCAATGGACTAAAATGGAAAGCCTGGTAAAAACGCTCCTCTGATTGGCGCATAGCTTCTTCTGCCCGCTGACGTTCTGCGATCTCCTGTCGCAACTTATCGTTAGCCAACTTCAGTTCATTGGCACGTTCTTTCGTTTCCGAGAGGTCAGTTATGACCATTGATAAAATCTCTATTCCTTCCACCAACATCAAATTCATAGATAAGTGGACCGGCAGTGGGGAACCATCGCCCCTTAATAGATCAATTTCTCTCCTTATCATCCCCGCATTCCTGGCAAATTCAATCTGGAGATTGCACAGTTCGCTCGGGCATAGGAGGTTAAAGAAGGAACTTCCGATTAATTCCTGCTCGGGAGCCTTCATCATCCTGGCGAAACTGCGGTTGCAGTAGAGGATGATCCCGTCTGCGGTAAGAGTTAGTGCCCCCTCGTTCATTGCCTCGATTAATACACGATAAGAGTGGTCGGCACCAACCAGGGTGAATACCTGTTCCCCCTGGCTGCTGTTGATTATCAGACCATCAACTTCACCCTCGCGGATAGCGCGCAAGGTCTCTTCGGCTTCCTCAAGACGGAGGCGAAGTTCCAGGTTTTCCTGCCAAATATCAATATCATTGGGGATAGTTTTAGGGTTTTCCATGCTTCACAACCTCTTAATCCTTCTAAATAGATGAGGAACTGATGCCTAAACATCTTTTGACCAATTCCTGGTTTGATAAATCCCCAACCATGACTTTTCGTGGTATGGGCTGTTTTTTTATCAGAGTGGGGGCAGCAATAATCTGCTCTTCCCGCGCCAGATCCGGGTGCTGGTAGATATCTACCACCTCGAGCTGGTAAAGTCCCTCCAGGTTTTCCTCACAAAACTTCCTTAAATTGGCCACCGCTTGACAAGAACGGGGTGTTGCCCCGGTTATGTACAACTGCAGCAAGTACTTTTCGGGTTTCTTTTCCAGATACCGTTCGAACCTTGAGTTAGCACTTTTTACTCGTTTAT
>JAQUXM010000215.1 GCA_028692415.1 Syntrophomonadaceae bacterium
GGAGGTGATGCAGCTCATGTTGGAACTGGCGCGCAATAATCAACAAACCTTGATTATTGTGACCCATGATAGTAAAATTGCCGATTTTGCCGACCAGGTTGTCTATTTCCTGGACGGTAATATCGAAGAGATAAAAATAAACCAGCGGGAATTGGAGGAGAAAATCGATGAAGCATAAAAGCATATTAATGATCATTCCATTATTCTTGATGTTTACCACATTTTGCTCAGGTTTTTCCCTATTCAATGTGAATGGCGGCCATAACGCATTGCTGGCCGCTAACGAGGAATTAGTATTTGAAGAACCCAAATTGGTGATCGGGAGAAACAATTCGATGCCGGTATTCGAGACCGGAGAAGAAGGAACCCTCATAATACCGGTGGAAAACCTTCACAATGGCGAAGCTAAAAATGTAAATGTCTCTTTGGTCGTTAGTGATGTAGACAAATTCCCCTTCGAACTGGGTAAAATGTCTCTCCAGACTAGTATGAGTTCTATTAGTGGTAATAGTTCCGCAAGCGCTATTTTTTTTAAAATGAAAGTGGCTTCGAATGCTGAATCAAAAACCTATCCCATAACAGTAAAAATCGATTATAGCAGCCAAACCGGCATGTCGGGCAGTGCATCCGATACCATATATGTAAAGATTATAAATGATGACCAGGCTCCGCTGTTGAAGTTGATGGGAATACAATTGGAAAACGACCAATTGGAATGCGGGGAGAGCAAGACCGTGGAGCTTAAGATTACCAATGCTGGCAAAATGATGGCCCGGGATATCGATATAAAGCTCGCAGGATTTACGGCAAATGGTTTAAGGCTGGATCAGGCTTTGGACACCTTCAGCCTGACGGAGTTCAAAGGTAAGGAATTCAAGTTTATACCTTTTAAAATCTATGCCGACCCGAGTATGGAAAGCGGTAGCTATCCCCTGGATTTAATAATGAAATACAAGGACGAATTCAACAAGGAGTATAGCAGTGAAAGCAAAGTATACCTGACCGTGGAAGGAGCTGGCCCGGACGGCCAGAATAAAAAAGCCAGTCCCAAGCTCATTATTGACAATTATTCTTATGCTGGTGAGTATACCCGGGCCGGAGAAGTGTTTCCCCTGGAGCTTTCCTTTCTCAATACCAGTCAAGGCAAAGATATTAATAATATCAAAATCAGTTTAAGTTTTGAGGAAAATATATTTTCCCCGGTACAAAACAGCAACTCTTTCTTTATTGACAACATTCCCGCCGGGGGCAGCGTACAGCGGGTCATAAGGCTGAAGCCCAAGGTAGATGCAGCCAATAAAAATTACAACATAACCGTGGATATTGAATATGAAGACAGCAAGGGAAGCAAATACACCGGAAAAGAATTAATCGGTATCCCGGTCATCCAGGAAATAAAGCTGCTCACTTCGGAAATAGAGATGTCCCCGGAAGCTTTTGCCGGAACCCCTTTGGCGATTTCAGTAGACTATTATAATACAGGCCGTGCTCTAATCCGTAACTTAATGATTCATAGCGAGGGTAATTTCAAAGTCAAAGACGGTAATGTTTATGTTGGCAACCTGGAATCAGGCAAAAGTGATTATTATGATGTCACCATTACCCCGGAAAAAGAAGGTAATCTAAGCGGCAAAATAGTTTTTGATTATGATGATGATATCGGCAGGCATTATCAAATCGAAAAAGCCTTCGAGCTGCAGGTAATGAAAGCTCAAGCACCTCCCATGATGAATCCTCCTGGCGATATGGAACTAAATAAAGAACCCACCTGGAAGAAACCTGTGCTAATCGGAGGTGGAGTCCTGGCTCTGGCCATCCTGGGATGGATTATTCGCAAAAGGCGCATCATGAAAAAAGAGGAAGTGAGTTTAGATGAATAGTCGGGATCTGCTTCAAATGAGCTTCAGTAATTTAATGCGAAGAAAAACCCGCACTATTCTCACTTTGCTCGGGGTGGTAATCGGAACCAGTTCCATAGTAATAATGCTCTCACTGGGTATTGCCATGGACCAGAGTTTTAAGGAAAGCCTGGCCAAGATGGGAAGTTTAAATGTTATTGATGTCCATTCTTCTTCTGGATATGCGGGGCCTATGATGATCTCCGGATCTTCATCAAGAACATCTGATGAAGTGAAGCTGGATGACAATGCAGTTGCCAGGTTGGAAAAAATCCCGGGAGTAGATGCCGTCATGCCGTCAAAATACGCCTATATGCGCATAGCTATCGGGAAAATGGTGGGCGATGTCAATGTAATAGGTATCAATCCTGAGCTTATGGAAGCCTTTGACTTCAAAGTTGAACAGGGGCGTTTATTGTCTGCCGGCGACAAGGACACCCTGGTATTTGGCAAGCAGGTAGCTTACAACTTTCGTAATCCCCGGTTAAGAAATCAGGAATTCAATTATCGGATGTTTAATGGGGAGAATGCCCCTCCGCCTCCGGTAGACTTGATAAGCAGCAAGCTGATAATGACTTCCAATTCGCAGTATGGGGAACGCCGCAGCAATATTCCTGCCAATGAAAAAGAATCTGACCCGCCACCGCTTCACCAGGTAAAAGGGGTGGGAATTCTCAGCGAGAGCAATGGAGAAAAGGATTACAGTGCCTATATGAACATTGCGGTTCTGGAAGACATACTTAAAGAAGATAAGAAAGTCCAAAAAGATGATACCCAGCCAAGAAGAAGGTCAGATGCCGAGGAACAATATCAGAATATAAAAGTAAAGGTCAAGGATATCGGGCAGGTAGCAAGTATTCAGGAGCAGATTAAAGGTATGGGGTTTCAAGCCAGCAGCCTGTCGGATATGGTAAAATCCATGAAAGAAACCTCCCGCAAGCTGCAGGCCATACTGGGAGGCATTGGTGCCGTGAGCCTGCTGGTCGCTGCTATTGGCATAACCAATACCATGATCATGAGCATTTATGAAAGAACCCGGGAAATCGGAGTAATCAAGGTATTGGGAGCCCGTTTGGGGGATATTAAGAATCTTTTCCTGCTTGAAGCCGCCATGATCGGTTTTGGTGGTGGCTGTATCGGTTTGATTTTCAGCTGCCTGGTTTCCTATGGCTTGAACAAGATTACGGCAGGTTTTATGGGAAATATGGGCAGCAACACGGGAATTTCGGTTATTACTTTTGAACTGGGGTTATCCGCCGTGATTTTTGCTACCATAGTCGGTATTATTTCAGGTTATTCACCGGCTCGAAGAGCTATGAAGCTAAGTGCCCTGGAAGCCATAAGGTCTGAATAAAAACCTGGAAGCAGCCAGGTTATCTCTCGATTAGCAATAGTTTCCGGTATCTTCGCAAAATCTTATAGAATGGCTTGCCAAAGATCGCTGCGAAGATTATATTCCCGGCGGCATGCAGTGTATCAAACACAAAACTGGCTGCATAAACCGCCAGGAGGGTTTTCATG
>JAQUXM010000216.1 GCA_028692415.1 Syntrophomonadaceae bacterium
ACAGCCCGGGATCAGCGATTACCAATTGCTCAGCAGTCTGGCCGAAAAAAGCGGGAGGGAGTTCTTTGTCAGTGCGGGCAAGCTATACTTTCGCAAGCTTCCCGAGGGGGGGAGTTCCGTTAAGACCTTGAAATTTGGCGTGGACTTGCTTCGGCTGAATCTGGAAAGTGATCTGGCTGATCAGGCAGCCGGGGTGGTTGTTACCGGCTGGGACCGGCGTAAAAAAGAAATGGTCAAGGGGGAAGCAAGTTCACCTACCTTGATAGGCTCCGGCAAGAGCGGGGTCGCTTTCCTGGGGGATCTAAGCGTCAGCAGCAAGCTGGTTGAAAATTATCATGCCCATATAGATGCTGCGGACAGGGCCAAGACGCTGGCAACCGCACGATTGCAGAGCCTGAGCCTGAAAATGGTTTCCGGAACCGCTACCTGTGTTGGCATACCAAGCCTGAAAGCTGGTACTTATGTTACCCTTAGCGGTCTGGGCAGCCGTTTTGACATGAAGTACTATGTACGGGCGGTTAACCATACCATGGATGAACAAGGTTTTATTACCGTAATCAGTTTGGGAGGAAACAGTGCATGAATATTTTCTATTCGCTGGCCAACATGGATGAGAGAGTCGGTAAAAAAATATCCGGAGTATGTACCGGGATTGTGACGAATATAGAAGATCCGGAACATTTTGGCCGGATCAAGGTTAAATTTCCGGTACGCGTCGGCGGAGATACTGAGTATGAGAGTCATTGGGCACCTCTGGTCACCTGGCTGGCCGGCCCGGAAATGGGGGCATTCTTCCTGCCGCATGTAGATGACGAGGTTTTACTGGCCTTCAATGATGGAAATCTGGAAGAACCATTTGTAATTGGTTCCTTGTGGAATGGCAAGGATAAACCGCCGGTCAGCAGCGACTCCGACCGAATTGCCAGTAAAAAAACCAAGATCAGCAAACTCAAAACCCATGGGGGTACGGAAATTATATTCGATGATGAGGCGAGTAAGGGCAAACTGGAGATGCATACCAGTAAAGGCAACAAAATACTGCTCGATGATGAAAACCAGAAAATCGAGATCAAGGATTCAAAAGGTCAGAATATGCTGACCATAAATACCCAAAGTAAAGAAATCACGGTGCAGAGTAATGGCACCATCAATCTGAAAGCATCAGGCTGTTCGGTTAAAATAGAGGCCACACCGGGTGCTATAACCATAGAAAGCAATTTGGATCTGAAGCTCAAGGGTCAGATGGTTACCATTGAGGCAGGAGCCAATATGGATATAAAGTCAAGTGGGATGCTGAATCTCAAAGGGTCCATGGTAAAGATCAACTGATCAAGAAATTTTGAATTCTTAATTACTCAACTTCCGCAGTTGACTTATAATTACGATACAGTACGGTAGCTGCTGCCAAAGTGAATAGATTGCCGCGGCGCTTACGCTCCTCGCAATGACAAATACGGGAGTTTTCATAGCAATGACACTATAGCAGCTATAATGGCGCTGCTAGCGCAGTGTCATTGCGAGCGCAGCGAAGCAATCTATAGCGCATCACAATCATGTAAGACACTAGAATTGCATTTTGAAGGGAGGGGGATGCAGGTGGAGAGTTTTCTGGGCCGGGGCTGGAAATTTCCAGTTAAGGTAGATTCGGCAACTGGTCGGATTATGACATCCGAGTATGAGGAAGATATAGCTGAAGCTATTCGTATAATCCTGTTTACATCCCCGGGTGAAAGGGTAATGCGGCCGGATTTTGGCTGTGGGGCACATGCTTATGTATTTGGCCTCAGCGACAGCCTTACCCTTAATTTGCTTAAATCGAGTATTGAAGAGGCCATAATGATATGGGAACCAAGGGTTTTTGAGGTTGATGTCCGCCCCCGGGTTGATGCCGATGATCCAGGTAAAATCATGCTGAACATCCAATATCGGGTGCGTTCAACCAATAATATGTTTAATCTGGTTTATCCTTTTTATATAAATGAAGGCAGCAGGTAGATGGGATTCGAATCTGCAGAGGTGGAGTGGAGATATGGCAGCACCGATTATTGATTCCCGGGATATGCAATCCCTGGTGGAACAGTTGAAAGAGATATATCCGTATTATACACCGGAATGGCGCTTCAGTCCTGAAGATCCTGACCCGGGTACTGCCCTTTTCCTGATTTTTGCGGAGATGTTTGGCGAGACAATTCGACGTTTTAACCGGGTTCCGGATAAGAATTATCTGGCCTTTTTGAATCTTTTGAATCTCAAAGCACTCTCCAGCAAGCCGGCGCGGGGGTATTTATGCTTTACTCTGAGTGCTGGCACCAGTGATCCGGTTTATATACCGGAAGGTACTCAAGTTACGGCTAATGCCAGTGATGGCGGTCAGCCGGTAGTTTTTGAAACCGAAAGAGATATTATGCTGACTCCCGCAGCTTTACGAGCGGCTTTCAATGTACATGGGGAAGAAGATCGTATAGGGGCGGTAGCGTCCGAAACCTTGCTGGATATAAAGAATCCCTTTAAAAAAGGCTTTACGATGTTTGATTACCAGGAAGAGAATTTGCAGCAACATGTTTTCTACCTCGCCCAGCAGGATTTATTCAATGTCCGAGCAACCGCCTTACTGCAGATCGAAATAGAAAACTCCCTCAAACAGTTTAAAGAAAAGGCCATCTGTGAGAAACTTGCCGACCCGGCCTATGTGGAATGGAGCTACGGGACGGAGGATGGCTGGGAGCCCTTTGACCACATCGCCTGTTGGGGCAATCTCCTGGATTTGGAAAAACGCCGTTCCGGCCAAATAGCCCTCAGGGAGCTGGAAGGCAACAGCAGCCGCTGGATTCGCTGCCGGGTAAAAGAACGCTTGAATGAGCAACTGGCGGATATTGATTTCAACAATCTGCGTTTAAAAGCTAAATACATCGACTGTGATGAACAGGACGGGCTGCTGCCTGACCGGGTTTATTACAATGATATTGAAGTTGAGGCGGGGGGGGCATATCCCTTTGGGGAATTTTTTGCCCTCTACGATAATTTTTATATAAGCTGTCAGGAGGCGTTTTCCAAAAAGGGGGCCATGATCACCCTTGCCTTTATACTAAAGCATCATAACAAGGTTATGAACAATGACAACAGCTCGGCTATTGAATGGAAAATGATCATGAGAAAATCAGACTTGGAGGAACCGGAACGTCCCCGGGTGTTCATTTTGAAAACGGGCTGGGAATACTGGAACGGCCAAGGCTGGGTTAAGTTAAGCTGCGCTGCAGGCGCGGAGGATATTTTTCTCCATCCTGCCGCCAAGGAAAAGGTAGTAACCTTTACCTGTCCGGAAGATATAGCCGAGACCATGGTGGGTGCCCAGGAAAATTACTGGATTCGGGCGCGGGTTTTAAGCATCCACAATATTTATGTTCCGGATGGGA
>JAQUXM010000217.1 GCA_028692415.1 Syntrophomonadaceae bacterium
CCCAAAAGGACCATAAGATTAGCCGCAATAACCAGCCATACCGGTACTGATGACCAGTGGTAACGAAAGTCAAAACCGGGGATTATATAGGCCAGAAAAGCAAGGTTAAAGAAAGCAGAAGTCTTTTTCACTGATTCCTGGTCTTTAACCCGCCTGCGCCGGGCGAGAAATTCAGGGTTTCTTTTTTGGAAATAGACTGTGATAAAAAGGGAGAGGACCGCAAAGATCGTCAGGTAAATCCAGGCCTGCCAGTACCTCAAGGTGCCGGCGGGAAGGAAAATGACCAGCCCCATAACAAGTATCATGACGATTGGAAACATATAGGCGTTAAGTTTTGAATGTTGAGTTTTCTCCATTATATCGTCCCTCCTATAATTTCAAAGAGCTTATACCGACAATTAACCTGGTCTTTAAATCACCCATAAATGCTGCTTTAAGAACTCCAGGGTCTGCTCTATTATTTCATGGGTGCGAGGCTCATCGTTAAACAAGTCGAAAGCATGAGTGCCGTTGGGATGATTGTAGAGATCAACGCGGACATTATTGGTCAGAGCAGTCTTGATAAACTGGTCCTGTGATTCGAGTATGCCGGGGAATGGATCATTGCCGCCCCGAGCGATTAATATGGGGGCGATTTTATCCGGGTTTTGATTCAGCAGGTTGACCGGTGATATCTGCTCAATCTGAGCTAGCGCGTTTTCATCCAGAGGTATATTTAACAATTTGCACAATGATACAAAATCGCAGTAACCATAATATGAGACCATACATTTGATGTTGGCCGGGGTGTTGTGAATACCGGCATATAAACCGAAGGGAGCTCCTGCCGAGAATGACCAGACCCCGATCTGGTTTGGCTCCAGTCCATACTGGTCGGCGTGATCAGCCAGGAATTTGAGCAGGCTTTCAATATCACCGATTACGTCTTTCATCCCAAAACCCTGCATCATGGAGCGGTGGTTAAAAGAAACAGCGGCTAATCCCGAGGCGGCGATGACCCGTCCCAGTGAGATAAAAGGTTTTGAGTCCTTCAAGTTAGGCAGCGGCGATTCGCCATGTACCATGACCACCGCCGGGAGCTTCTGACCGGGAAGGCGGTCAGGCGGATAGTATAGATCAAAAAGCAGGTTGCTGTCTTCAAGGGATTTATATACAAAATCATTTTGGGATTTGACTAAATCAGTACCTTCCAGTTTAAACAACGTTTCCTGTTCAAAAAGCTCTTCGGGTTTCGGCATGGCCATCAACTGGAAAATGCGCTTGTCAAAACTGTTTCTATAGGGCTTAAGGGCTCCCAGATCTTTGCCACAATTGGAACACTGGGCGGCATACCAGCTATAATCGGTCAGGCAGTCAGGGCATTTCCATTGAGCTGCCTGCTGTTCCAGCCATTGGGCTGCTCCCTGATTCTTAATATATTCCTGATTTACCGCGGCCGTTTTCCAGTGTGGCAACATTTCCAACAGGAATTGCATGGATTCAACATTAGGGCAGGGAAAATCAGAACAATCCAAACAGCGTTCTACGCCTTTTTCCCTGGCACAGTTCCTGATCGGGCACACTGCACAGTTGCCAAATACGGTATCCGTTTTGCAGCCGTGGCATTTCAGCTCCATGCCCAATTCATCACCCAAACAGCAGGCCAAAGGATCTTTAATGCCGGTTTGATAAGCTTTGATGATTGAGCATCCCCCACAATACAACCCGCAATATGTGTCGTAATTGAAATCACCCATTAATAAAGCCCCCTTTAAGTAATTTAAATATTTTCATATTAACTGATTTATTAGTTCCGGCTATGTTTCGGGTTTGCCGGGAATTCCAAATAATATCATATCCACCACGGGGACAATTTGCTTCCGGAGATTTCCCTGGCCGTTATTCCTCAACCAATCCAGCAGTATAGCCGAACCCAGGTAGTCGATATAAGCGAGAATCATTTCAAAAGGAATATCATTTCTAAGCTCACCCGCATCACGCCCCCGGTGCAGAATATCAGCAATGATGCTTTGGGTGCCGATTTCTTCAAATAATTTGCAAGCACCACGGATTTTTAGCCGATAGATTATAACGACACGAGCAAGATCCGGGTTTAATTCCGACCATTCATAGATGCTGCTGATGGCGGCTATTAAGCGCGATCTGGTATCAGGCAGCGTGGGGACACTTTCCAAGGTTGCCCGGGCTATGTTTTTGGATATTACTCGGAAATAGGCTTCAGCAAGAGCCTCCTTAACCGGAAAGTAATTATACAGGGTTTCATGGGAGGTCATTGCTTCAGCAGCAACCTGCTCCATAGTTGTTTTTTCGAAGCCCTGCTGTTTAAATAGTTCTCCTGCCGCTTCAACGATTTTTCCGTGAAGCTCTTCATTTTTTAGATTCATAAGATTTCCCATTTATCATTACCCCTAATCTTTAATAACTCGACCCAGTTGATTAATGGCTGCAATAATCGATATTAGTTGACAACAGTTGATAATAGTTGATGAATTAACTATAATAATAAAGAGGTGATTTTTATGACCATTAATAAGGAATTGTTAACTGCCCAGGCACTGGCCGAGATTTTGCAACTTTCGGTAGAAACCGTCTGGAGATACACCAGGGAAAACAAAATACCTTACATTGAACTGGGCAACCGGCAGTATCGTTATAGGGAGGATGATGTAATCAAAGCCTTGAGTAGCGGTACCGTCCAGGAAAATGCATCCCCATATGAAACTGAACCGGATAAAAAGCTTACGTATCAGGATTACCTCTTATTGCCGGAAGAACCGGGTTACCGTTTCGAGATACTGGAGGGCATGTTGATTAAGGAACCATCGCCCAATGTTCCGCACCAGCGGGTTTCCCGCAATCTGCAGAGAATCCTGGAAGATTATTTCTGGAAGGTTGATCCTAATGGGGAAGTATTTAACGCGCCCCTGGATGTAACCTTTCATGATATTAACGTAGTCCAGCCCGACCTGTTTTACGTATCCGGTGAACAGGGATTGATTGTCAAAGATACCCGGGTTGACGGACCGCCTACGCTGGTAGTTGAGGTTATATCTCCTTGCAGCAGCCGCAAAGACCGGCTGCAAAAAATGCGGGTTTACCAGAAGGCTAACATTCAGCATTACTGGCTGGTCAATCCCCAGGAAAAGACCCTGGAATGCTTCGCTTTACATGACGGGATGTATGCCCTGGTAGCATCCGGAATGGACGAGGATATTATCGAACATCCGGATTTCAACGAACTGTCTATTGCCTTAAAAGTCTTGTGGAATAAAGGAAACCCAGCCAACTATTAAGACCTTTTATCAGTGTTTTTAAGGATCGGAAGAAACTGCGGAACAGTTTCTCCCGATCCGCTGTAACGAGGCGGGGTACAGATTTATAACCATTTCTTTCGCTTCACTCAAGGTAC
>JAQUXM010000218.1 GCA_028692415.1 Syntrophomonadaceae bacterium
GGAATATCATCCATCTTGAGCAAGCCGGCACGAATGGAGTCATCGATATCATGCTGAACATAAGCAATTTTATCACTCAGCCGGATTACTTGCCCTTCCAGGGTAAATGCTTCCGGTTCATTGTTCCCATATCCACTATGCCTGCGCACCCCGTCCAGCACTTCGGCGCTCAAATTCAAACCGTTGCGGCCTTTGTGCTGTTCCACACGCGTTAACACCCTTATACTGTTTTCATTATGGTGAAAACCGCAACTCAGCAAACTATTCAGGATTTGTTCACCAGCATGAGCAAAAGGAGTATGCCCAACATCATGAGCCAGTGCAATGGCTTCAATCAGATCAAGATTAAGGTTAAGCCCGGCTCCGATAGTTCGGGCTATTTGATTAAGCTCCAGGGTATGTGTCAGGCGGCTCCGGTAATGGTCGCCGGGCGGAGCAATAAACACCTGGGTTTTGTGCTTTAAACGCCGGAAAGATTTGGAGTGAATTACCCGATCCCGGTCAAGCATAAAACAACTGCGCACCGGGTCGGGCTCTTCGTCGATTTCCCTCCCCCGTGAATCCCTGGACCGGGTGGCCCAGGGAGCCAATATTGCCGCTTCTCTTTGTTCTATCTCTTCCCTGATATTCATTTTGTCGTATTCACTCCTCGCCAAAAGGTTTACCTGCACCAAAGAATTAACCAAGATAAGGAAAGAAAAAATCCTTTAGCCCATGCTGAAGGATTTCTCATTCTCGTATTCTCAACGTGAAAATGTCATCCTTCATCGTATCCTTAAATTTCTGGTAGCACCCGCAACTTCCCAAATCCTTTTACCTAGAATTTTGCAGCGGCTGATGGCATTATCATCCTCTTCGGCTGGCCGCTGGGCAGCTCCCCCCATATGGCCGCAATCATGCTCACTATATCCATCTCCCACTGTTATCATGCCCTGAACCAGAAACATATCATGTATCGCCCGCAAAGTCGTTTCCTGACCTCCAAAACGGGAAGCCCCAACAGCTATGGCACCGCCAACCACATTCAGTAATTTTTTATCTGCGCGCAGAGAACGTCCTTTGTCCCAAAAGGCTTTTAATTGAGCAGATGCGGTTCCAAAGTACACCGGACTGCCGGCCAGTATCCCATCCGCCCTGGAGATGAGCTCAAAAGCAGTGCCCAAGTGTTTGCCATTTAAACATTTGCCCGGACAGGGAGAAGCACAAGCAATACAAAAAGGATTTTTTTGGTCCTTTAATATCTGCTGGCAGTTTATAAGCTTGGTGACCGCCCCCAGTTTTTTGCATTCCTCTAATGCCTGCCGCAATAAAAAAGCCGTATTGCCGCGTGTATGCGGGCTTCCGTTGATACCAACAATTAAGAGCTGAGACACCTGCTTCACCTCCCCATTTTTTAAGCAAGCAGTTTCGTCACAATTTAATCATTCCCGAAGGGAACTAATATAAGTGGTCCCCGTAGGGGGCAACAAACCGCTGCAACGAGGTGGGGTATTATAACCCGCCGCCTGTTTTGTTTATAGGAACCCGACCGCTTAAAGAAGCGGGGGACATCTTTTTACCTTGTTATATACTACAGCGAGCACCAGGAATCCTTTATTTTGGGAAATTAATTTGACAAAACAGCTCGCCATTGAGTGGTTTTTGCAGATCATTTTGAACTGCCGCTCGAATAAAAGCCGTAATAATTAATGTAACCATAACCATAAAATGTTTATATATATTGAGATATAAGATATAATATGAAAGCATAGGAACAAATTGATTTTTATTGGACAGGGTGATGAAGTGTCCTTGGATATGTCTAACGAGTTTATACTTGTCGATAAACCTAACGGCTTGTATATTCAGATTATGAAGTCTAATCTTGATTCAAGTCTATTATTGGCGGAATTGGACCGGCTGGGTATAAATATCCACCCGCAATTGATGACCAAAATCATAACTGCGCCTTTAGGCACCGAACTCAAATTGCTTGATAAGCAAAGCCATATATCCAGCTACAATCCCTTCACTTCCTCACAAGCATTTGATATAGAAATTTCCCCGGATAAAATGCAAGCCTACCTTACGGTTAATCCCAATTTAGAAGCAAGCCTCAGCATGGACGAAATCGTCACTAAGCTGACTGAACTAGGTATAAACTATGGAATAGATGAAAATGCAATTTGCAACGCAATCCGCATACCAGGTAATAAAATGTTAGCAGCGGCGGGTAAATATCCCGTCCCCGGCAAAGACGGAGAGGTGCAGTATTTTTATCAGCCTCCAGAGAAAAAGCCGGTATTATGCGAGGATGGTTCGGTAAACTACTATGAACTGGGCTCCATTATTCCTATCAGCGCAGGTCAGATTATTGCCAAACGAACTGCTCCCACTGCTGGTCGGCCAGGTTTGAACATATTCTCCGAAGAAGCTCCGGCTGCACAAGGCAAAACCAAGTATTTCAATGTTGGCAAGGGTGTCATAACCAATGATGATAAAGCAATCGCTGAATTTGATGGTGCCTTGTCATGGCTTAATGACAAGATATTGGTCAGCAAATTAATGGTTATTAATGGCGATGTAGATTTTTCCCAGGGCAATGTTGACTTCATGGGTAAGGTTGTGGTAGCCGGGAGCGTCAAAGATGGTTTTAAGGTTGAAGCCACTGATGATATCGAGATAAGAGGCGGGATTGAGAACGCTCAGGTAATCTCCCATAAAGGTTCGGTGTTTGTCCAGAAAGGCATCATTGGTAAAGAAGCCGCCTTTATCAAGGCAGCCAAGAATGTTGAAGCCCGATTTATCCAGGAAGCCAATGTAGATGCCGGGCAAAACATTGTAATTAATGAATATACTATCCGCTCCAATCTAAAAGCCGGTGATTCAGTATTGATACAGGGACGCAAAGGACGCATCCTTGGCAATAATTCGATATCCGCCCGTACCCGCATAAAAGCATCGGGGATTATGAACTCTCCATCCCTTGATCTTAAAGTCGAAGGAATCCAACGCAAAGAATTACACCAGCAAATTCGGGATTTGACTGCACGTATTATGGAGCTTGAAGAACAGCTTAAAAAAACCGCTGAGACCATCCGCAAACTGCGGGATAACGTTTCTGACCCCTCGGCCATATCCCTGCTGCAAAAACTTCTGCCACAATACATGCAAATTATTGAGGAACTGGACCAGAACAATGATGACCGAAAATGCCTGGTAAGCATGCTAAACAGCACGCTGGGCGAAGGTATGATAGAGATTGGCGGCAATTTGGAAGCGGGCATGGTTTTCGGCATAAAAGAGGATTCGTTTAAATTGGAAAGCCATGTAAGCAGTATCCGGATGTATTACGATCCCGAAGCCAAGCGGATAGTTTTAATATAATTTTTATTATGAATTCTTAATGCATAGT
>JAQUXM010000219.1 GCA_028692415.1 Syntrophomonadaceae bacterium
ATTAAAAATTTAAAATTGATTCCCCTGCAAAAAGTAATAATCGTGCATTGCGAGCAATAGCATAATGTCATTGCTATGAAAACAATATCGGCAAGCGACCTTCAAGCCTGTCATTGCGAGCGCAGCGAAGCAATCTATAGTGTCTTTGCGTGTGAAGCAGAATAAGATTGCCGCGCTGCGCTCGCAATGACAGAATTGCAAGGCAATCGTTTCTATTCAATGCTATTCAGGGATACCATGGGTTTTTGCATTGGAATCAAAATTAAGAATTCAGAATTTACTAGAGAATAGAGTGAGGGAGGTGTTAATATGCAAGCGGAATACCTGACCATAGCACTGTCCAAGGGAACCCTGTTGAAACCTACCATTAAGATGTTTAACAATGTGAAACTGCCTGCCGGGGGACTGGATGAAGATAGCCGGAGTATGGTTTTTACCTATGATGAACCCCGGATCAAGTATATTATGTGCCGGCCTACCGATGTTCCTATTTATGTGGAACAGGGAGCAGCTGATCTGGGAATTGTGGGCAAGGATGTTATCTTGGAACAAGCCCGCGATGTGTTCGAAATGGTTGATCTGAAATACGGCTATTGCCGGTTTGTGGTGGCGGTTCCAGCAGCACTTGAGAATATCGGCATCAAGGAATTGAACTATAAACGGGTAGCTACCAAATTTCCTATGGTGGCAGAAACATATTTCCGCAGTCAGGGTTTGCAGGTGGAGGTAATAAAACTGCATGGCAATATTGAGCTGGCTCCGTTGATGGGCCTGGCCGATGTGATTGTTGATATAGTATCTACCGGACGAACCTTGAAAGAAAACAATCTGGTGGAACTGGTCAAAATAATGGACTCAACGACCCGTTTGATCTGCAACCGGGTAAGCTATCGCACCAAATACGAGCAAATCCAGCCACTTATAGAAACGATGCAGAACTATACAACAGGGGGTAACGGGGATGGAAATAAAGCAGTTTAAAGCGGGAGACCGCCAGCTGGCAGATTTTTTGGCGGCAGCCAACGAGGATTCAAAAAAATATGAAGCAAGTGTGCTTGAAATAGGCAAAGAGCTTGAGAAAAGGGGTAATCAAGCTATTTTTGATTATTGTCTGAAATTTGATGGAGCAGCCATCAATGCCGATAATTTTCTGGTTTCGGAAGAGGAAATAGAGGACGCCTATCAACAGGTTGACGATGATTATATTTTTGCGATTCGCAAGGCAATAGACAATATAACTGCTTTTCACACCCGGCAGCTTAGAAATTCATGGATGGAACCTGATGAAAGAGGTAATATCTTGGGCCAGCTCTTCCGGCCGCTGGAAAGAGTGGGCATATATGTTCCCGGTGGAACGGCGGCCTATCCTTCCTCGGTTTTGATGAATGCCATACCCGCACAGGTGGCCGGGGTCAAGGAGATAGCCATGGTAAGCCCGCCGAACCGCAGCGGCGGCATGAATCCCCATACCCTGGTGGCGGCGGCGGAGTTGGGTGTCAAAGAGATTTATAAAATGGGTGGGGCCCAGGCTATCTTTGCCCTGGCCCGGGGTACCGAAACCATCAAGAAAGTAGATCTGATCAGCGGTCCCGGCAACATCTATGTAACATTGGCCAAGAAAATGGTTTATGGTGATGTGGATATCGATATGCTGGCCGGACCCAGTGAAATACTCATCGTGGCTGACCGCAAAGCTAATCCGGCTTATCTGGCCGCGGACATGATGTCCCAGGCGGAGCACGATGTACTGGCCCGCAGTATACTGGTTACTGACGATATTACTCTTATTGCCAAGGTCAGGGAGGAGCTTGAGAAACAGCTTGGGGAGCTAACCCGACAGGATATTATTAAAAAAGCCCTGGCAAGCTACGGTGCATTCATTCTGACTGCGGATATGCATGAGGCCTGTGAGGTAGCCAATATGGTAGCGCCCGAGCATTTGGAGCTGATGGTGGAACATCCTTTTGAATTGTTAAGCAAAATCCGCAATGCCGGGGCTATATTTATGGGGCAGAATACTCCTGAACCGGTAGGCGATTACTTTGCCGGACCCAATCATATCCTGCCCACCGGCGGGACCGCACGCTTCTACTCACCGGTTACGGTTGATACCTTTATGAAGGCTTCCAGCATTATATACTATTCAGCGCAAGGCATTAATGAAGATGGCGACAATATAATCAAACTGGCTAGCGTTGAGGGACTCAGCGCACATGCCAATTCGATAAGACTCAGGATGCAGAAATAGAGGGAGGAGAAAAACGCAAATGGAAATCATGCGGAGCTGCGAAGTGCAGCGGAAAACCAGTGAAACCGAGGTGCTTTTGCAACTGGAACTGGATGGTACCGGCAATCACCAGATTGATACCGAGATCCCGTTTCTGGGCCATATGCTCACTCTTTTTTCGGTTCATAGCCTGTGCAATCTAAAAATAGCCGCCCGGGGAGACCTGGAGGTTGACGATCATCATTCCGTGGAAGATATCGGTATTTGCCTGGGTCAGGCCCTGAAGGAGGCTTTGGGGGATAAACGGGGCATTAATCGTTATGGCGAAGCCACCGTGCCCATGGATGAAACCCTGGTAAGGGTGGTTCTGGATCTGTCCGGCCGTTCCTTTCTATCCTTTAATGCTGAAATCAAGCAAGCGATGCTGGGCAATTTATCCAGTGAAAACGTGCGGGAATTCTTTCAGGCGCTTGCCAATTATGCAGGCATGAACATTCATATTGATTTAATCCGGGGCAGCAATTCCCACCATATTGTGGAAGCTATGTTCAAAGCCTTTGCCCGTTCTCTAAAAATGGCGGTTGCCTATGAACCGCGCATGGAAGGAATATGGTCCTCCAAAAAAGTTCTGTAGGAATTATAAACTCAACTTTCGTAGTTGACTAATTATGCGATGCAACTAAATTGTCATTGCTGAAGCAACGCTTCTCTTTTGTCATTGCTATGAAAACAATATCGGCAAGCGAGTTCCAAGCCTGTCATTGCGAGCGCAGCGCGGCAATCTTCTTCCCCCGCAGGTACAACCGTACCTCGCCCGTTCAATGCCGCGTAATATCCCGCTTTCGTTTATCGTGGTGCAGCTTCGCTGCACTCGCAATTTGTCACGGGTAATAACCCGCCACGATAAACGAAAAGCGTTAGAGCATTTTTCATTTATGCGGCAATGACCGGGGAAGATTGCCACGTCGCTTACGCTCCTCGCAATGACACATACGCTAGTTTTCATAACAATGACATATAAGATAACTCGCGATGTTCGCAGCGAAAATCTTAAGAAATCAGCGTCCTTCAGCGTAAAAAATTTTCAAGGGAATCAATTAGTTAAGATTAATAACCGGGGGTAGGAATTTTGATAGCGATAATTGATTATGGTATG
>JAQUXM010000056.1 GCA_028692415.1 Syntrophomonadaceae bacterium
ACCATACCCGTCGCTATTAGCAGAATGGATTGTACCAGTCCAATTAGAGTCATAGTCCCTCGTTTACCGGTTATACCAAATCCCAATATCAGCCACATCATATATAAACCACCTGCCACTGCTCCCCCAGGTATGAAAAGTGGTCCGGAAACAATGTGCGACAGGGGAACAATGATTGGTTTAACAGCAATACCCAGGGCTGACATCATGGCAATAATGATCAAATCATACACAGAAAAATTATCTAAAAACCGTTGCCTTTGGTCCATACCAATAACCTCCTATTATTAGATGAGTCGTGAGACAGGGGGACGGTTCTCTTGACTCAGGCCTTAAACACCCTCTTGGGAGTAACTCACTGAATCACCCCGGAGTGAGTCAAGAGAAGGAGAAGAACCTCCCCTATCTCACCAGGCTATAAGAATGATAGTAATTAACACAAAAACCGGAATTACTATATAATCAACCTGATTAAAATTAAGCCGCCTGAGGTAAGTGCGCCGGGGATAAGCTCTGAAGCCGCGGGCTTCCATAGTTACTGCTAACTGCTCAGCCTTTAGCATGGTCCGGTATACAACGGGAAAAACCAGGCGGCGGTACAGGTCAATTTTTTGTCTCCAGGGAATCTTTTTCAGCGCCACTCCCCGTAATTGTACGGCTATAACCACATTAATCAATTCCTCCCGGAAAAGCGGCAAAAACCTTAGGGCTATGGAAACCATAAAAGCTATTTCGTATGGAACTTTCCACTGTACCAGGCCCAGGATGAAGTCCCTGGAACTGAAGGTGGTAAAAAGCATGGCAGCAGCGGTGACTGCTATAATGCGCAAGACCACACTGGCACCTGCTGCCAGCCCGCCAGTGGTTATCAGGGATAAATGGCCAGCGGCCAGCAGCACCTGGCCCCCCGGTGAAAAAAGGCTTTGTAATATAAACAGAAACAGCATCAAGGATAAAAAGGGTTTAAGATATCCCCCGATAGCACTGAGATTAAAGCGGAAAATGAATAATAGGACTATGGTGGCCGCAAGCACCAGTAGAAGCTGACCGGGGGTATTGTAAATCAAAGCCAGGCTGGAAAGGCAGACAACAATAACCATTTTGGTGCGAGGATCAAGCATCATGGTCGCATTCTCCCCCCTGTCTGCTATCAGATTGAATTCGGCCTTTTTCCATCACTACTACTCGTTCTGCGATTCTGTTTACAAAAGATAGATCATGGCTGACGATTAGCATGCCCGTACCCAGGCGGGCAGCTTTATACAAATATTCTTCCAATAGTTTTTTACGATAATCATCCAGGCCGGTAGTGGGCTCATCCAGAATGAGAAACTCAGGTTCATTGACCAGTACGGCGGCTATGGCCAATCGCTGTTTTTCCCCCTGGCTTAGATGCATGGGCCAGGAGTTCCTATAGGCAGCCAGTTCAAAATAATCAAGGTAGAAATCTACTTTCTCTTCTATGGCTGCCGGTTGGCAGCCGTGGTTGACTAACCCGAAAGCAATTTCTTCCGCCACGGTGCTGCAGAAAAGCTGCAGATCGGGATTTTGAAAAACATAACCGATACGACGACCGACTTGGGCCAACGAATACTCTGACAGGGGACGCCCTTCAAGGTGGATTACTCCTTCACTGGCCTGTAGAACTCCGATCATCATCTTGGTCAGGGTGGTTTTGCCGCTGCCATTAGGGCCGGTAATAGCAGTTATGTGTTTCTTATCCAGGCTTAGATTGATCCCGGTTACAGCCGGACAGGTTTTCCGGGGGTAATAAAAAGCTGCCTGGCTGATTTCCAAAAAAGGTTGACAGGGGGGACAGATGGACTCCGGGCAGGGGGACGGTTCTCTTGTCAGGGTCTCGACCCTGACAAGAGAACCGTCCCCCTGTCTATCAACCAGTTTGCCGTCTTTGAGTATCAATACCCGGTCGGCAAAGGCAACATTCTCCAGATTGTGCTCTACGGCAATGATTGTTTTTCCGGCATCGCGAAGTTTTTGCAGAGCAATGGCCACTTTCTGTTTGCCATTGGCATCGAGCTGGGACATAACTTCATCCATGATTAGTACCGGCGGGTCAAGAGCCAAAACTGCAGCCAGGGCCACCAGGTGTTTTTCACCGCCGGAAAGCTGGCTGGGGTTGGCATTTCTTAAGGAGGCAATTCCCAGGATATCCATTACATCATCAACCCTCTCCTGAATATGCTCAGGGGGCAGGCACAGGTTTTCAGGGGCAAAAGCAATTTCGTCCTCCACCGTAGGCGAAAAAAGCTGGGTATCAGGATCCTGAAATACCATGCCTACTTCCAAAGCCAGGCCGGATCCGCTCATTTCCAGGATATTTTTGCCGTTTATTAATATTTCTCCGGTTATTATCCCGTTGCGGTTATGGCGAGTGGTACCGCTTAGGCAGCAACATAAGGTACTCTTGCCGCAGCCGCTTGGGCCGGTCACTACTACTATTTCGCCCCGGTTCAATTGAAAGTCGATACCTTCCAATATCCGGGGACCGCCGGGCCGGTATTGATAGCTCAGGTCTTTAACCAATACCGTTTTCATAAAGGTGCTTCCGTAAAAGGAAAGGAATCATATAGAGGAATATATACTTTTATATCCAGCACCGGAGTTCCAACCACTCCGACCCGGCGGAAGGAAACTGACTCCTTTGGTATTCTAATCATAATTATCAAACTCCCTTGCATTATAACGAGGCGAAAAGATATCTCCCGCTTCTTGAAGCGGTCGGGTTCCTATACAAAAAAATCAACTAAAAGCAGGCCCGGCCAAAGCATTATCCGGTTGCCGAATTACAACACATACATTGCCCAAAAGATAATATTTGTTCCATTACACTACTAATGTAAAGCATATGAGAAAGGTCGCCTGGTGCTTCTTGCCAATATTTGAGCAAAGTAATAAAATCAGAGCATTGGAGTCTGCATATAACGAGGCGAAATGTTCCCCGCTTCTTTAAGCGGTCGGGTTCCTGACCCGGCGGCGGGTTCTAATTCCCCGCCTCGTTGCAGCGGTGTGGAAGCAACTGCTCCGCAGTTTCTTCCTATAATTAAAAAGGTATCTATAATGACTAAACATGACAAATATTTACTGGGGATTTTACTGGTTTTTTTAATTTTCAGTTACCCGGTGTATTTTCTGGTTAACCGGGAAGCTTCTTCATTAACAGCGGAAATTTCGGTTAACGGAAATACAATTAGTAGAATCGATTTGAACAACCCTCCTCCAGAACGATTGATTAATATTACCGGCCCTATCGGAACCAGTGTAGCAGAAGTTAAACCTGGTGCCATCCGGATGAAATTTTCCCCCTGCCCGGACCAGTATTGTATGAAAACCGGGTGGATTGACCGGCCTGGTCAGATAATTGTCTGCGTACCCAACCGGATAATTATAAAAATATCTCCGGATAAAAATCCGGTTGATACTATCTCGCATTAAGGAGATGAAAGCTTGGTATCCACAAAAAGGCTAACCACGATTGCCGTTCTGGTGGCTCTTGCCATAGTTCTCCACCTGTTTGAGGCTCTCATCCCCATCCCTTTTCCCATTCCCGGAGTAAAGCTGGGTTTAGCGAATATTGTGACTTTGCTGGCTTTAGTGCTTTTTGATTCTAAAACTGCATTTTTAATTGTCATTCTGCGCACTGTGCTTGGTTCTTTGTTGAGCGGCACTTTGCTTAATATTGCCTTTTTTTTAAGCTTTTCCGGAGCCATTGCCGCCACCTGCCTGATGGCTTTATTATTACAACTGGCTCCTGCAGCATCATTCAAATTCCGGTTTAGTTTGCTGGGAATCAGTGTGGCCGGGGCCGCCGCCCATAATCTGGGACAGTTGGCCATGGCGGCTTTGCTCATCAAACATACCGGAATCTTTTATTATCTGCCCATTATGCTGCTTTCTTCGGTGCCTACGGGATTTCTTACCGGCCTTTTATTAAGGGAACTGCTTAATTACCTGCAATCCTCGGGACAACTTGATGATTTTTTAATATAACCTGATAACCACCACCATCCGTAAAATCAATTTGATTTTGCAGTGCCGGGCTATAGGTTATGTTTTTATGCTCATCTATAAAAACAGCCTTGATGCCGGGTAGTTTTTCAAGCAGAGCCATACCTTTTTCAGGACCGAGTACAAAGAGCGCGGTGGATAAAACATCAGCATCAGCAGCACTGGGTGCCACGATAGTGGTACTAATGGCTTTTCGGGCTGGTTTACCGGCTGACGGGTCCAAAATATGATGATAACGAATACCCTTCGAGATAAAGTAACGCTCATAATCCCCGGAACTCACTACCGCCGTATCATTAACCTTTATAATTGCGGCGAGCCTGCTTTTTTCGCGGGGATCCTGGATGCCGGCCAGCCAGGATGAATTATCCGGTTTTGAACCCAGGGCATATATATTGCCTCCAGCATTGATTATGGCTGATTTGATGCCCATTTGCCGAAGTTTCTGTGCTGCCCGGTCGGTTGCATAACCCTTGGCGATACCGCCAAGATCAATAGACATACCTTTTTGCGGGAGAAATACAGTTTTTTGCTGTTTGTTTATAACTATTCGCATGTATCCGACCAGGGTTAACTTTTGTTTCAGTTCCCGGTCTGAGGGAAGATGGTATTGAGCTTGACCGAATCCCCAGAGATCCATGACCGGCCCCACCGTAACATCAAATGCGCCATTGCTCACATCGGCAAAATACTGGCTTTTCTCCAGCATGGCCAGAGTATCTTCACTTACCTTTACTGCTTTTATGCCGGCATATTTATTCACCCGGTAAACATCGCTGATTTCGGGTTCGGACAGATTTTTTTCTGCAAACTTATCGCTTAGATTCCCTATCCTGGCAAACTCAGCAAATGCTTCATCCAGAGCCTTTGCTCCTGATTCAGGATCAGATGAGAAAACCCGAATGCGAATCAGGGTATCCATGATAAAATTTTCCCGGCAGTATTCCTGAATTGTTGCCGGCTTGTTTCCACACCCGGCAACAATGATCATTATCAGGCTTAAAACGCTTAGCAATACAACTTTGCGCACGGTAAAAATGCTCCTTTCCGGTTAAGCTTGCAATGAATTATATCTCAATTTTACCGGCTGGTTTATTACTGTATCCTTTAAGCCCCAAGGCACCTGCAGAGCATTGCAGGCATTCGTTGCAGCGCATGCATTCTCTGTGGTTGGGCTCTTCATAAACGGGTATATCCATCGGGCATTTTGTCTGGCAATGGCTACAGCCGGTGCATTTTTCCAAATCAACCTGGAAACGGTAAAGGCTTATCCGGTTAAAAAGGGAATAAATCGCGCCCAGGGGGCAGATATAGCGGCAAAAAGGTTTACATATGAATACGGATATTAAAAGAACCGCCGCCAACAAAAACAGTTTCCATTTAAACAGGAATCCCACCGTTGACAAAAGCGAAGGCTTGGCCATCATAAGGGGAAAGTTGGCTTCCAAAACCTCTACCGGGCAAAGGTACCTGCAAAAAGCCGTACTGCTGCCGAAAAAACCCAGGGCGGGAAGGGATATAACAAAAATTATTAATATAACATATTTTAAATATTCGATTCGTTGAAACTTTTCCAGCCCGTTAACTTTGGTGGCAGGTATTTTAAATATCAGTTCTTGTATTAAACCAAAAGGGCAGAACCACCCGCAGGCAAACCGGCCCAGTGCAACTCCTGTTAAGACCAGAAACCCAAGTGCGAGATATGTATATGGGGAACTTGGGATACCGGCTATGCCGGTCTGCAGTAGTGCCAGGGGACATGAAACCAGTGCTCCGGGGCAA
The DNA here is from genome assembly GCA_028692415.1 of Syntrophomonadaceae bacterium. Taxonomy (GTDB): domain Bacteria; phylum Bacillota; class Syntrophomonadia; order Syntrophomonadales; family Syntrophomonadaceae; genus JAQUBU01. Next base: position 5,809 of record JAQUXM010000056.1, read on the forward strand.
GAGCTGCAATTAAGTCCGGGTAAACAGATATTCTTGAGATTGCCTTTGTAAATATTTCCTTGAATAAAACCAATAAAATAGCTGTTGATTCCTATAGCAGTAATAAACTGGATTGCCCTTCGGCGTATTTTAAACAATTTTACATCCTCCGAATGGTGCTATTTTAATAGCATTATACTAGTACTCTGTAACGCCTAAAACTTCCCGCCGGCCAAATTTCCACAGGGCTTTGTTGTCGTCAATCAAAATACGTCCAGTATTACTCATTCCTCCGCCTTCCCCTGCGAAAATTTTTCTCGGTGGATAACCTAAACTTTTAGACGTTACAGAGTACCAGGCTATTCCAGCTCGATCTCCACCAGGTAATTAGTAAAGCGCTGTCCAAACGGATCATTTAGTATAACTATTCTCATGGTATCCTGGGGTCCGGTCTTGCTCTTCAAGGGCTCCCCGTTGTCGGCATAAACGAGCAAGACGTTGTTTTTCTCCAGGACTTCTGCCATATCTACTCCGGAAACATAGTTGTCCACACCCCGGGTAAGCACTCTTTTGTACTGTTTAATAATTTGCGGGTCTATATGGTTAAATACTTCCAGAAGAGGTGTACAGGTAAATTTATGTTTGCTCAATCCGGTAGTCGAATCTATTACTAGTTTTTTATTTACCGCTGGTAATTTTTTTATTTCATCCAACGTAATTGCGCCGATGACCTTGTTTCCCGCTTTTACTCTGATTTGACCTTCGGGCAGTTTGTCTTCCTGGTAGTTCAAATAGCCCAATATACCGGTTATCACTACCAAAATAACAATTGCTGAAACGAGAAATTTTGATGATATTTTACCAACTTGCATAGTTTATCCTTCTTTCTGCAGCTGGACGGTTCTCCTGTCAGGTTTTTCGATTATGTTCACACCCCCGAGCTGCATCGAGAACCTGACAGGAGAACCGTCCCCTTGTCAGCCTCAACTTTTAAGGGTACCGGATTGGCTTTTTCCTTCAGAATTATTTCGCGATAGATGCCTATGGCAGCATTTACACCATTTATAGCGGCTTGGCTGGTAGCGGTAGCACCGGTTATTTGAATAATATCATGGGAGTCTTCAGCTTCCAGAATCACTCTATGCAAGTACTTATCAAGCGTTTTTTCTTTAAAGCGGTCGGTAAACCATGATTCGACAAGCCAATCGCCATATCCCGGTGTTTCATCATGCTGCATAACTCTAATGCCCTTAACCTGGCTTTTTTGGGCATCTATTACTACCATCATATTGATTGGTGACCGGTATCCGATGGGGCTGACTACAAATGCATAGAACTTTTCTTTGCCGGCCAATACTTCATACATCTGATTAACGGCAGGGAATTTTTGTACTAATTCATTGGATAGCTTAATCCTGGTGATTTGTTTGTCAGTCACATTGATGGCGAGTAGTTTGTTAAGGACCGCAAGTTCTGGCTTGCTCATGGAATTTTGCCGATTATATTCCACCGTTCCCCAAATAGATAGAACAGCTATAATAAATAATGTATATCCCATAGCTCTTTTAGTCACGATTTTTACTCCTTTGTTTAGAACCATCTCATTGAAGGGAGCGGATACGCAACAAGTTGCTGACCGGTTGAAATTCTGTCCCATTCTGCCAAACCACCGGGTAGGTGCCATCATCCTTAACAAGCAAAAGCCCTTTGGATAAATCATGGCCGCTTAGTTTGACACTTTCCCCGTTTACGCCCATAACTTCAAACTGCTTCTCTTCAATATCTCGCAGTTGTACTTCCTCCAGCATTTCATGCAGGGCGATGCCCTTTATACCATTATTCTCCTTTACGTCAATAAGTTCAGCCATTTCCTTGGGGAATACCGCAGCATCGGCATTGGTGGAAAGCCAGGCGATGTGTTTAACATTCATTCCCAGTTTTATATTGGGTGCCATGTTCATGGGCGCATCCTGTCCGGCTATTTTTATATAGTAACGTTTGCTTACCATGTTGAGGGCTTCGTTTTTGGTAAAACCGTCTGATGATTTCATGGTGAAGAAGGCTTTATTATTAACATTATCGAAACGTGAAAAGATCTGAGCCAGTTCAATGGCATCATCTTTGCTGCCATAATATTCATAAGGATAAGGCTCGATTCCCTGGGCCAGATTATAAAAAACCCATACGGATGCAATGTCTTTTCGGGGGATTTGCTTGTACAAAATAATTTTGTCCACCATTCGGACCCAGTACGGGCCGAATTCCCCCGGGGCGCATAGCCGGGCGGGCCGCAAATCGGTGGGCAATTCTGATTTTCTATCAATAGATAAGGCCAGAATCAAATCATGGTTTTTTAAAACCTCAGGTGTCAGCAGGCAATAATAATCGTCTTTGCCTACCACGCCGATACCTTTGAATTCTTGGCTGTCAATACCAACATGAGACATTACATCATTTAATGCCGGGCCCGCCGCCCGGAATGTTTCCATCAGGCCGGTGGTGCGTTGGAAACTGGCCTCTATTTCGCGTTGGGGGAGCTGGCGCATTTCACTGACAGTAATCTCCCGGGTTCCCTCTATCTCTCCCTCAAATACGATTTTCTGCTTTTCGTACATGGGGTTGCCGGAACTCTGGCTGCTTATGGTTTGTTTCCCGGCGCAGCCTGCTAAAATGCAGCATAATAAACCGGTTATGATAAGCATTTGAGTTATTCTGTTTGACAAAATCCGTCCCTCCTTATTCAACTTTTATAGACAATGGTTACAATCATCTCTCTAACCTCTCACCACTAGCCGTTAGTCCCTAGCTTCTCCCGTCTTCAAGCCTAACATCTCCTGTTTCACTTCCAGCATTTATGCCTAACAATTTCCGTCTTGCGTCTAACATCTAGCTATTATCAATCTCATATAAAAACGTCGATACTTCGCTGTTATATTTTCCTAAGCCGGTTGCGATGGCCTTGATAATCATTGCTTGGTCGACCATTACCGGTTTGATCAGATCCGGCTGGTAGTAACTGGTACTGGGATTATAGACTAAACTTTTTTCATTTGGAGTGGTTCCGTCAATGGTGTAATATATCTTGACCTGATCCTGTTCGGGATGGTTCAAAACGATGCCGGTTCCTGGCTTCACTTTGCCTGGTGCCGGTTCGGCTTGAACCACATCCCATTGTCCGGGCGACGAGGTCAAGACTTCTATGCTTGTTACGTCTTTGACATAGGCAGGAGAAACTGCATCGTTCAAGCTTTTCTGCCCTAAAAACAGGCATAGCCTGTCGCTGCGAATCTTGCTCAAATCGCTGGTGCCTTGCTGGTACTCCCAGGCCAGAATTGCTGGAACCTCTCGTGCTCCATTCTCATTTCCCGGCAGCAGGTTGGGAAAATGAAAACGCTTTTCCGCCAATTGATTCCTGGTAAAGGTGGCGTTATAGCCATCCGCAGCTCTGACGATGATCATTTGGGCGGTATTCTTTACCCCTGCCTTTTGCAGCAGGTATGAAATTCGAATACCCCTGGCCACATAAAATTTTTTAGCCGGCCAATTGTTAATGGCAGAATAGCATTCACTTACCAGGGCATCCTCCATGCTCTTGAGTTCGTCAAGAGTGAATTTGGTTTGGTGTTGCACTCCGCTGCCGGTAATAATAAGTGTAGCTGATTCACTAACCGGTTTTTCGTTCTTGATACTTATACTTTCTTGCTGCTGCTGACAGCCGGTTGACAAGCTCAGACTAACGACCAGCAGGGCTACTATGAGTACACATTTGATTTTAAGCGGTCTGGTGATCGAAAATATGGCTGCCTCTCCCCTTGACACTAATTTTTTAATCATGATTTAACCTGATAATGAAACTCGGCAATGTCGCTGTCGTACTTGCCAAAACCTTTAACCAGAACCTTGATGGTTGTATCTTTATCAATCACGATGGGTTTGTTCAATTCCGGCTGATAGGTACTGGGATTATAGAGCGTACTTTCTTCGGTCGGTATAGAGCCGTCCAGTGTATAATACATTTTCACCATTCCTATTTCCTGATGCTGCAGTTTTGCGGTATCGCCGCCAGCAATCTTACCAGCCGGGGGAAAGACAGTGGCCTCCGTCCATTTCCCCGGGTCGTCCGCAGTAACAACAATTTCCTTAACGCCCTTTACAAAGGTGTGATTGGTCTGTTCATTGACATTCGCCTGCGGTATGATCAAACATAAACTGTCTTCCCGGACCTCGCTTAATTTGTCACTGTTTTCGATGTACTGGTAGGCTATTATCGGTTTCACCGGTTCAGCTCCGGAAGAATCGCGCTCAATAAAACCCGGAAAATAATATCTTTTAGTTTCCAACAACTGCTCGCGTGTAAACGAATACTCGTACCCGTCTTCTCCTTTAACAGTAATGGATTTGGCTTCATCTTTTACTCCGGCTGCTTTCAGTACTGCTGCCAAGGTTACCCCTCTGGCTGCATACTTCTTTTTTGCCGGCCAGTTGTTGATAATGGAATACACATGCTCAAAGCGGGCATCCGGCAGTGCCAGCATTTCTTGCAAGGTCATCCGGCTTTCTTTGGTAAGGCCGTTGCCGGTGAAGACAACGGTCACTGTTTTATTGCCGCTCAGTTGGCTATTATTATTCTCCACCCAGGCTTGGTCCCTGTTGCTGCAACCCGTATAAAAGAGCACACAAGCCAGATAAACCAGTGCCAGAATAATATATTTTTTATAAGCCCTCGTTATTGAGTTCATCGGTTTTCCTTCCATTTGCGTAAACATGGGGACAGTCCCTGATGTTTACGTTCCTCCGTCACTACAACACGAGGGACAGTCCCCATGTTTACGCTGACGTTACAACCGGAGCATTTTGACACAGATCAATGCAGATTTAATAAGAATTCTTTTGCTGTTTTTCAGCGTAAATCAGCGTCCAATTGTTATTTGTTTTCGTACTAACCACCCATGTCCGGAGGACACAACCACCGATGAAAATGGGTAAAGATTGCCGCTCTGCGCTCGCAATTAGTCATGCAGCAAAGCTGCACCACGATAAAACGAAAAGCACAGAGTATCTTTCATTTGCGCACTATCATATATGTCATTGCGAGCTCTGCGAAGCAATCTACCCGTCGCCAGGTCATTTAAGATTGCCGCGCTGCGCTCGCAATGACAGGTTTGGGTCACTTGCCGATATTGTTTTCATAGCAATGACAAATACGCGAGTTTTCATAACAATGACAGGGCGGCGTAGCCGCCTCGCGCGAATGAATTATGGTATGCTTAGTGTTTCTCTGCTGGCTATTTTCGTACTAAGCAAATTGATCATAACGGATAAAATGCTGGATCCGGGAGTTACTTTAATTCTCGCTGCTAGCGTGCCGCGTCTAGCGCATTCACAATCACGGTTACTGCTTCGGCCCTGGTGGCGTTACCCTGAGGCCTTATGGTGTTGCCGGGAAAACCCTTCATGATCCCGTTCTTGTTCACGGTAGTAACAGCTTCCCGGGCCCATCCCGAAATGCTGGCGCTGTCCGCAAACCCCGGTTCCTCTGATGACAGGTCCAGTCGGGCTGCTTTGGTAATCATTACCGCCATCTGCTCGCGGGTAACCGGGTTATTCGGGAAAAAGGTACTGGCATCATAACCGTTGACTACCCCGTTGGTTGCTGCCGCAGCTATGTAATCTTTAGCCCAGTGTGTTGCGGTGTCTGCAAAGATGTTACCCCCTCTGTTTTCAAGCTTGAACGCTTTTACCAGCATGGTGGCAAATTCGGCCCTGGTGATCGTTAGATCAGGATTAAATGCTCCATCCGGTTGACCAGCAACAGCACCGTAGCCTACCAGTTTCTCTATGTTCTTCTGTGCCCAATGGCCGGTGATATCGGTCAATTTTACCAGTTGCCCTGATTTTTCCGGATCCTTGGCTGGCGTGATTATTGCCGGATCAGTTTTTGAAGCAGCAGCATCGGCAACCTGATAGGAGAAGGTAACCACATCGCTGTCCATTTTACCAGGACCAATGGTTATAGCCTTGATGGTTGTGTTATTGTTGATGGGACCGATCGGATGGTTATAAACTCCCAGGACATCCGCACGTGAAGACCACCAGCGTTTGGAAATCCAATTATACATAGAACTGTTTACGGTTGGGATACTGCCATCGGTGGTGTAATATACTTTATCATCATCCATATGGGCATTGCTCAAGGCCACCATACATCCTGGAGGAACTTCTCCACTACCGGGGTTTGCCTGGGGGCTATCCCATTTGTCCGGCTCAGTAGTGAGTACCTCAATCTTCTTAAGGTTTTTTACAAATAAATTGCCTGTTTGCTCGGTAACGGCCCGCTGCCCCAACATCAGCAGCAAGCTGTTCAAATCGTTCATATAATCGGGATTATTACTGCCTTCGACACTTAACAGGGCGATGATAGGCTCAACTGCTTCCGCTCCCGCTGTCGAACCGGCAATAGTCCCGTCCCCGTTATTGCCGCTGGTATCCTGAAAATGCGGGAAATAATAGCGATTATCTTCGAATAATTCCTTGACCGTAAGCGTTATGCTATAGCCGTCATTGGATGAGAACTTAACTTGACGGGCATCTTTCTTCATACCTGCGGAAGCAATAAGTTCTTTTAATTTAATCCCTTTCCCGACATACCATTTTTTGCTGGGCCAAGTGTTAATGGCACTGTAAACATGCTGGTATTGCTGCATTCCCTCGAGTTCTGCACGGGTAAAGGTTATGGAATTGTTCACCCCGTCCCCGGATATCTCAAATGAATCCGATGGAGCAGCCAGAGCAGATGCAGGAACTGTCAAGTTAAATGAAGCGGCGATCAGCAACCAACCCAGTATGGTTATAAAAAGTTTATTGGACCATTTCTTTTTTAAAGCTTGCATAAACAATTCTCCTTTCGTTTCTATGCTTCATACCTGCGGGGCACAAGAGAAGAAGAAGCGTTCCCTTGTGCTTACTCGGTTAGCATGAACAGTTTGCCGGAGGTAGGGTCTTTGTAAACCGTGCCCACCTTTTCATAAAGCTCACCCTGTCCTTCGGTTTCTATTAGATCACTACGTATATCCGGTTTTTGTGATACTTCCTGACCAAGATTCAAATTCACTCGTTCTCTTACGTCTTTCAGGTCTACATTCCAGTTAATAACCAGAGCCAGCATCAGGCCGCAAGCAAAAACCAGCATGGCATCCACAATATTGATGGCGCCTTCGAGAGGATTAACCTCTTCATTGGCGGTTAATCTCCTTCTACTCCTTAATCCTGCGTTCACGGTCAAACACCTCCAGTAAGCTTTCCAGCAAGGCCTCCAGGGAACTTAAGTAATCCTCATACCATCTCTTACGCAGCCGGGAGATGGCGAAGGCGATGCCAGCAGCCGCCAGGCCGGTTACGGTAGCGTCAAAAGCTGTAAGCAGGGAATCAGCCAGAATCTTGGTTTCACCCTGGCCCAGAGCTATTAAACCCGGCCCCAGGGGAATTAAAGTAGCCATCAACCCCAGCATGGGTCCCAGGCGTGCTACCAGGTCAGTGCGGTTGGTTATTCGGGTATAATGTAGTTCTTCGCTGGCCAGCAAACGGCGCGCCAGAGCTTGATGGGAAGCAGCGGGCAGATCGCTGTGATCGATCAACTCGCGCAAGGCAACTTTCTGCCTCCGGAATAAGTGGCTGTTTTCAATCTCTTTTTTTATCTCAACAGCATCCTTTTCCTGAAAGGCATCCAACAACGCCGGCAGGTTGATCTTTACTTTGCGCCGTTCCGTAAGGGCCTCTACCAGCAGACTGCCAAGTTCGATGACCATGAAAGCCACAAACAGCAGCAGGACAGTGATGGTAGGTGCCAGTAAGGCAGAGGATATTGCATGCATTGAGTCTTTGAGCGCTATTAACATTGAACCGGTCACCTTGCTACCTCCTTTATATATTCCGTGTACCTTTTACCTGCACCTGAAAGGAACAGGAACAAAAATATGATTGCTATGCATATATCTAGATTACTCTGTTCAACCTGCAACGGCAGAGGTGCAGCCCCGGTTGAGATTTCGAATACCTGCCCTGGCTGGCTGCCCGGTTGCGGTGATGAACTCCCGGTGTTTGCCAAACTGCTTGTGACAAGCTCCTTTTTCGCTAGATACTTCCAGGTTTCTTTTGATAATTGCGGTTCAACTGAATCTTCTGTTTTATCCTCAGGGCTTGTTGAACCAGAAACCGCGATTTCCTTTTCTGCCGGGTATGGCTGCTTGGATTTCAACTCCTGCGGACCGGAAAGGTTCGCTTGCTCATCATTCCCATTGAGTTCGACCGCTGCAGTAATTTGGTCCTCAATTCCTTCAGAAGTGCTTTTCACCGTACAGGTGGCGGTGAGGTTACCAACTATCGTTTTTGCGGTTATTGTAGCTACCCCAGGTCCGACCATCGTCACCAGACCCTGGTTATCTACCGTGGCTACCCGGGTGTCGCTGGAACTCCAGGTTACACTCTTATCTGCAGTATTGTCAGGACCCACTATTGCTTCCAGCTCAAGGGAACCGCCGATTCTAACATCGGCCATATCCTGATCAAGAGAAACATTAGCGGGCGGTCCGCCTGGCATCTTTGCCTGGTTATCTGCCTTGTTCGGGTCACCTATATGGTAGGAAAAAGTCACCACATCGCTGTCTGTCCTTCCAGGGCCAATTGTTATTGCTTTGATGATGGTACCTTCTTTTATCTCTATCGCTTTATTGATACTCATTAAATTGTCCGGTCGTTGATTCCACCATCGTCTGGCACTCCAATTAAAAATCGGACTGTTTACGGTGGGGATGCTGCCATCGGTTGTGTAATAAATTTTATCGGCATCATTGCGTTTATTGTTTAATTCTATCATTGTCCCAGCGGAAACATCTCCACTGCCTATATTGGCTTTGGGATTATCCCATTTTTGCGGGGGAGTGGTAAGCACCTCGATCTTGCTTATATATTTTAAAAAAATATTATTGGTTTGCTCAGTAACTGCCCGCTGCCCGCATACCAGCAACAATGCATCGATATCGTTCATAGCGGCAAAATTATTGTTGTTTTCCGCGCTTAACAGAGCAAGGATAGGTTCCACCTCTTTTGCGTCGGCAGGAAATCCGGGAATACTCCCGTCGCTGTCGTTATTTTCCTTTAAATGCGGGAAGTAATAACGCTTATCATTTAACAATTCCTTGGTCGTAAGCGTTACGGTGTAGCCATCGCTGGAAGTAAAATTTATCAGCGCGGCATCAGTTTTTATCCCTGCTAAATTGAACAGGTCTCTCAATTTAACTCCTTTTGCTACATACCATCTCTTGGTAGGCCAGGTGTTAATCGTGCTGTACACATGCTGGTATTGGTCCATCGCCTGAAGCTGGTCCAAGGTAAAGGTAACCGGAGAAGTTACTCCGTCGCCGGTAATTTCAAGCAGTGCTGAGGGCTCTGCAAGGACTACTGTGGGCACCGCCAGGGTAAATGAACCGGAGAGGAGCAAAATCAAAACCGGTATAGTTTTTAATAACCGGGCAAACCAGTTGGTTTTAATAGTATGCGTCGATAATATCCTCCTTTCTATATATTTTAAAGAAGCAAGGTGTAAGGAAAGAAATTGCTGTTTTCCTATACACCAATTTATCATTGCTAACGCTATTGCGTTAATTAGTTACTCAACTTTCTGACCAAAAGAATAGGCTGAAAAGCCCGAAAAAGCAATAAAATAAACTCTTTAAAATTCCATATTGACGAACATCGCGAGCTATCTTATATGTCATTGCTATGAAAACACTATTCTGTCATTG
>JAQUXM010000220.1 GCA_028692415.1 Syntrophomonadaceae bacterium
GCTCCACTGCCAGCTTTTTCAAGCCATCATATATATATAGTCCGGCTATCCGCTGGCGAGTTCCAACTCCTTCGCTGCTTGCCACGACCACTTCCTGGCGGAGTTGCAAGCAGCCGTTGGCAACCCGCCCAACCACCTGGCGGCCGACATAAGTATCGTAGTCGATCATGCTTACCCCGACCTGTAAAGGCTGTTCGGCATCTCCTTCCGGAGCTGGGATTTTGTCAACAATCATTTCGAAAAGAGCCTGCAAATTTTCGCCCCTGATCGCATAATCTAGAGATGCGGTACCATTGCGTGCATCCGTGTAGATTACTGGAAATTCGAGCTGTTCATCACTGGCCTCCAACTCAATGAATAAATCCAGGACCTCATCCAGAACTTCCAGCGGACGAGCCTGAGGACGGTCAATCTTGTTAATTACCACAATGGGATATAAACCTGCCGCCAAAGCCTTTTTTAAAACGAAACGAGTCTGAGGCATCGGCCCTTCCGAAGCATCAACCAATAGCAGGACACCATCAACCATTTGGACAATCCGTTCCACTTCGCCGCCAAAGTCAGAGTGACCCGGGGTATCGACTATATTCAAACGGTAATCCTTGTATCTAATAGCTGTATTCTTTGCCATGATGGTAATTCCTCGCTCACGTTCCAGATCATTGGAGTCCATTACCCGTTCCTCAACCACCTGCCGTTCGTGAAAAACCCCACTCTGCCTTAACATCCCATCAACCAGGGTAGTCTTGCCGTGGTCGACATGGGCGATAATCGCTAAATTCCTTATTTGCTCTTGTTTCATAAGCATTCCTTTCATTCGAAAGCTAAACCCGCTAAAAACACCTGATATGATCAAGCCCTAACTTGCGGACAACTTCTATATTATAGTCAGTACTGAACTATCTTACCACTAGGAATATTTTATTAATACTAATTTCTCATTACTCTATTATTAATATCCAGATTAATATCCAGATTAAAGATGATTAATTCAACTTTGATTCCCCAGCAAAAAGTATAATAGTGCATTGCGAGCTAGCATAATGTCATGGCTATGAAAACAATATCGGCAAGTGAGCTCCAAACCGGTCATTGCGAGCGCAGCGCGGCAATCTTCTTCCCCCGTAGGCACAACAGTACCTCGCCCGTTCAATGCCGCGTAATATTCCGTTTTCGTTTATCGTGGAATTGCGAGCGATAGCGAAGCAATCTATAGTGTCTTTGCGTGTGAAGCAGAATAAGATTAGAGCTGCGATTGCAACAGGTCCTGCATTAATTTAATGCATTTTCCGATAATTATAAAAATGATTGAAGAATGGGAGCAGATATTATTTATGATTTTTATCTTTATATCCTACGCGGTAAATTGGCTTGCACTTAAGGAAATGCCATTCCTTATTCTGTTCTGCCTGGGTTTTATCACAGGTATTTTCCTCTTGGTGGCATACCTGCGCCGCAAGAGACGTTACCGTCCTTCACCATCCCAGCATTCAGCCTCTGAGCACAATAACCTCAATCATCTCTTGGATGAGCTCAATATCGCTACCTGGTCATTTGATCCTTGCAGCGGCAGTTATTATTTTTCCAGTGGTATTGAAAATATTACCGGCTACCCGGCACGAGCTTTAATGCTAAAACCGGCACTCTGGTCAAAAATGGTTCATCCCTACGATTGCATGCTGTTGCGGGAAGCAGATAAAGATTTAATGGCCGGGCGTAAAAGCATGCTGGAATACCGGATTATGCTGGCTGATGGAAGGGTCAAGTGGATACAAAGGCTAGCGGTTCCTGGCATAAAAAAACCCGGGAGACTAACCGGAATAGCGGGTTTGGTTATTGATATCAGCGATCAGAAGCAAGTGGAAGAGAATATGAAGCAAATGGCTTATTATGATGCTTTAACCGGCTTGGCCAACCGCAGCATGTTTGAGTACTATTTTATGCATTGTCAGGCCAGCAGCCGCCATTTCGCTCAAAAGCTGGCTATTATATTCATTGATTTGGATTCATTTAAAGCCGTAAATGATGAACAAGGCCATCATACCGGAGACATACTTTTAAAGATGGTGGCAACCCGTTTAAAGTACTTACTGCGGGGCAATGACCTTCTATCTAGGCTGGGGGGTGATGAATTTGTGGTCCTGCTCACCCGTGTTTCGCAAGAGTCGCTTATAGCTGTAGCACAGAGAATAATTGACACCTTCGCGGAACCCTTTGAGATAGAAGGCCACAGCTTAATAATTGGAGCCAGCCTGGGTATCAGTATATACCCCGATGATGGGGAAGATTTGCAAACCCTGATGCATAATGCCGATCTGGCAATGTACCAGGCTAAAAACCAGGGCAAAAACAACTATCGTTTTTTTTCTTGAAATCAAAGCAAGAACCGTCCCCACTTGCTTCATAAATTAAGGCCTGCGGGCAGGATAATATTAACCTCTGGCGAATTTTTTAAGCATCGGAAGAAACTGCGGAGCAGTTTCAATACACCGCTACAACGAGGTGGGGGACATCTTTTCGCCTCGTTGTAGTATTAAAGCTGATGGGAGGTTTAATGCATGAAAATCAAAATACCGCAAAATGTAAACCTTATTCTCAAGATAATGCATAATGAAGGATACCAAGCTTTTGTGTATGGAGCCTGTATAAGAGATTCCCTGTTGGGTACCAAACCTATCACCTGGGATATATGCACCAATGCTCTTCCCCCGGAAATTATCCTGCTTTTCGATGATCGGAATGGTTTTGCTGCTATACCGGCAATACATGATTACAGCACCGTATGTCTTATTTATCAAGGTGAAAACTACCGCCTGGGCACCTTTAAGACGGCGGAAGAACGTCGTTTTTCCGACGATATCCATGAAGCGCTAAAACATCATGATTTTACGATTAACTCCATCGCTTATAATGATAAAGAAGGATTAATCGACCCCTTTGGCGGTGTAAGTGACATTCAAAACAAGATTATCAGATGTCCGGGCGATCCCCTGGTAAAGATCAATGAAGACCGGATAAGAATCCTCCGGGCAGTCAGATTCGAAGCTCAGCTGGGCTTTGAAATGGATGACTCACTCTTGCAGGTTATCCTTTCCCTAAAGGATGGTATAAGCTTTGAACATTCAGAAAAGCTGTGTAATGAGTTAACCCAAATCCTCTTGGCGGAAAAGCCCTCCCTTGGTATTCGGAGATTACAGAATCTAGGTTTATTAAAACACTTGATCCCTGAACTATTACCAACCATTGGGTTCGATACCCACAGTTCATTTCATGATAAAGATGTGTTCGAACATAGCATGAGCGTTCTGGACTATACCAAACCCAATT
>JAQUXM010000057.1 GCA_028692415.1 Syntrophomonadaceae bacterium
GAGAAATATTGTTGAGAGGAGTTATGAATTCATGAAGCTTGTTTACACCGGGAAAACCAAGAATGTCTATGCGCTGGATGACGGCAACTATTTACTGAGGTTTAAGGATGACGCAACCGGCGCGGATGGGGTTTTCGACCCCGGCATGAATACGGTGGGGCTGACCATCGAAGGAGCAGGCCGGGCCGGGCTCCGTTTGACCAAATTCTTTTTTGAAGCACTGCAGAGAGAAGGAATCCCGACCCACTTTATCGATGCGGACATTGAAAAAGCGACGATGACGGTAAAACCGGCAAAATTATTCGGCAAGGGATTGGAAGTGATCTGCCGCTATCGCGCAGTAGGCAGTTTTTTACGCCGTTATGGGGATTATGTGGAAGAAGGGCAGCCTTTGGATGCATTTGTGGAGACAACCTTGAAAGATGATGCCCGGGAAGACCCGCCGATTACGGAAGACGCGCTGGAAATGCTGGGGATTTTGAGCAAAGCTGAATACCAGGTGTTAAAAGGCCTGACCCGGGAGATAGCTGCGGTGGTAAAATCTGAACTGGCCAAAAAAGATATTGAACTCTACGACATAAAATTTGAATTTGGCCGGGTTGGCGATGAACAGCAAATTATCCTGGTGGATGAGATTTCAGGCGGCAACATGCGCGCATTTAAGGAGGGCAAACATATTCAGCCCCTTGATTTGGAGAAACTAATGCTGGGAGAATAATAAGGGTACGATTTTTTGATAAGAGGAGGTACATAATGACACTGAAACAAACCCCGTTATATCAAATGCATCTCAAATATAACGGTAAAATTATCGATTTTGGGGGCTGGGAACTGCCGGTTCAATATGAAGGTATGGGAATCATCAAGGAGCACAATATGGTGCGTGAGCAGGCCGGGCTTTTTGATGTATCCCACATGGGCGAGGTCTTTATTACCGGGGAAAAAGCCGAGGAATATGTACAGAATCTGGTTTGCAATGATGTGAAAAGCATGCATGATTTTCAGGTTATGTATTCTCCGATGCTCTACCCGAGCGGGGGCGTGGTGGACGACCTGTTGGTTTACCGCTACAATCAGCAAAAGTATCTGCTGGTTATAAACGCTGCCAATGTGGAAAAGGATTTCGCCTGGATGCAGGAAAACCTCATGGCGGGAGTAACTGCCGAAAATGTATCCGGCGACTATGCCCAGCTAGCCTTGCAGGGGCCCAAAGCCCAGGAGATACTGCAGAAGATTAGCGATACCGACTTGGAGAGCATAAAATTCTTTTGGTTCAATCCTAAGGTTAAGATAGCGGGGGTGGAATGCATCGTTTCCCGGACCGGTTACACCGGGGAAGACGGTTTCGAAGTATATATGAAGCCCGCCGAGGCTCCTCTGGTATGGGAAGCCATCCTGGAAGCCGGTGGAGAGCAGGTAAGCCCGGTAGGATTGGGTGCCCGGGACAGTCTGCGTTTTGAAGCCAAGTTACCGCTGTACGGGCAGGAGATAGACCAGGATATTACCCCGCTGGAGGCAGGGCTGGGATTCTTTGTAAAACTTGACAATGATGATTTTATTGGCCGGGCGGCTCTGCTCAAACAAAAGGAAGTCGGACTGAAAAGGAAGCAGGTCGAGTTTAGCATGCTGGGCAAAGGAATTCCCCGGGTGCATTATGATGTATATAAAGACGGGGTGTGCATCGGGCAGGTTACCACCGGATTACATGCACCCACTTTTAAAAAGCCGATTGGCCTCGCTTTAATAGATGTTAAGCATAGTGCACCGGGAACCGAGATTGATATAATAATCCGGGACAATGCAATCAAAGCGGTAGTGGGGCAGGGCATATTTTACAAGAAAAAAACCCGGACCAATATAAAATAAAAAATAAGCAGTATTTTATCGATAATTCAAAACTCAACTTTCGTAGTTGACATATTATAAGACACAACTAAATTGTCATTGCTGAGGCAACTCTTCTCCTTTGTCATTGCTATGAAACTATCGTACTTGTCATTGCTATGAAAATAGCGTGCTTGTCATTGCGAGAAGCGCAGCGCCAACCTGTCATTGCGAGCGAAGCGCGGCAATCTTCCCCGGTCATTGCCGTATAAATGAAAAATGCTCTGACGTTTTCGTTTATCGTGGCGGGTTAAATACCCGTGAGAATTGCGAGCGGTAGCGAAGCAATCTAAAATGACTTGGCGATGGATAGATTGCTTCGCTGCACTCGCAATGACATATAAGATAGCTCGCGATGTTCGTCAATATGGGATTTTAAACAGTTTATTTTATTGCATTTTCGGACTTTTTAGCCTATTCTTTTGGTCAGAAAGTTGAGTTCAAAATTCAAAATTATAGGAGGAAATTAATGTGAATATAAACGAAAATTTACTTTACACCGTTGAGCATGAATGGATAAGTGTAGAAGGAAACAAAGGCCGGATCGGAATCAGCGATTATGCCCAGCACCATCTGGGAGACATCGTATATGTTGAACTGCCCGAAATTGAAGGCAGTGCCGCAATGGGAGAGTCCATCGGGGTTATTGAATCGGTAAAGGCGGTAGCATCTATGTATAGCCCTGTGGGAGGAACCGTTTTGGAGGTTAATGAAGAATTGGAGTCAGCTCCCGAACTTCTGAATGAGGATTGTTATGAGAACTGGGTGGCAGTCATTGAGATTAGCGATCCCAGCGAAGTGGACATGCTGCTGGACGCCAAAGCTTATGCGGCATTTTGTGCAACACTTGATTAGTAAGGAGATAGGGTAATGAAATATACGCCTAATCCACCGGCGGTGGCAGAAGAAATGCTCAAAACCATCGGCCTGGGCAGCATGGAGGAATTATTCAGCGATATTAAGGATGATATCAAGCTCAAAAAAGAGCTTAACCTGCCACCCGCAATGGGCGAAATGGAGCTGCGGGGCTATTTGAAAGCACTGGCCGCCCGCAATGTGAGTACGGAAGATTTCCCCTGCTTCCTGGGAGCCGGTGCTTATGACCGGTATATTCCCGCCGCACTGGAACAACTGCTCCTGCGCTCCGAGTTCTACACGGCCTATACGCCGTATCAGGCGGAGATCAGCCAGGGTATATTACAGTCGATTTTTGAATACCAGAGCATGATCTGCAAGCTGACGGGAATGGAGGTTGCCAATGCTTCCATGTACGATGGAGGCAGTGCCCTGGCCGAAGCCTGCAATCTGGCTTGTGTAAGCAGCAAGGGTAAGCATAAAGTTGTCATATCGGATACGGTGCATCCGGAATACCTGGAGATACTTAAGGCCTACGCGCTTTCCGGCCGCCTGGAAGTGGTATTGGTGCCGGGGCGGGAAGGTGCTGCCGATATTGAGGCCATGGTCAAGGCGGTTGATGGCGAGACCGCGTGTGCCGTGATTCAGCAGCCCAATTTTTATGGGATTCTGGAAGATGGCACCGATCTGGCCAAAGCGGTGCATGATCAGAAAGGGATGTTTATCATGGCCGTTGAGCCAATTTCTCTGGCTCTGCTGAGATCCCCCGCAGAATGGAGTGCAGACATTGCGGTTGGCGAAGGACAGCCCCTGGGGGGAGCCTTAAGCTTCGGCGGGCCGTATCTGGGCTTTTTTGCCGCCAGTAAAAACTTAATGCGTAAGATACCAGGTCGCATAGTCGGTCAGTCTACCGATCTGGATGGCAAACGAGCTTATGTTTTGACCTTGCAGGCCCGGGAACAGCACATCCGCCGGGAGAAAGCATCATCGAATATCTGCTCCAATGAAGCCTTGTGCGCTCTGGCGGCCAGCATGTATCTGACTTTCGTAGGCGAACAGGGGCTAAAGGATATAGCAGCCCGCAGCCATCACCTGGCCAGATATGCCCAGCAGCAACTGGAGCAGGCGGGGCTGGAATTGAAGTACCGGCAGCCCTATTTCTCTGAATTTGCGATCAGTATTAAAGACCCGGCCGCAGCCAATCGCCAATTGCTGGAAAACGGCATTATCGGCGGTTATCAGTTGGAGGACGCGCTTCTGCTGGCTTTTACCGAGAAGCGCAGCAAGGCTGAAATCGACCGGCTGGCAGCAGTTTTGGGAGGTAGATAGAGATGAACAAGCTTATTTTTGAAAAACATGTGCCGAACAGTAATGCCTTTAGTCTGCCCCCAGGAATGATTCCGGAAGGGGATATTCAGGAAAGCATCCCCGAACAGTTTTTGCGGCGGGCGGCGGCTGCTTTGCCGGAGATCAGCGAGGTCGAAGCAGTACGCCATTTTACCGAGCTTTCCACCCGGGCTTACGGAGTTGACAGCGGTTTTTACCCGCTGGGGTCCTGCACCATGAAATATAATCCCAAGATCAATGAATGGGCGGCCCGCATCCCTGGCTTTGCCGGGCTGCATCCTTACCAGCCGGAAGCTACGGTACAGGGGGCTTTGCAGCTATATTATGAAATGCAGGAGATGCTCGCCGAGATAACCGGCATGGATGCTTTTTCCCTGCAGCCGGCGGCCGGAGCCCATGGTGAAATGGCCGGGGTTATGATTATAAAAGCCTATCATATGAACCGCCAGGACCAGCCAAGAACCAAGATGATGGTTCCAGATTCGGCGCATGGGACCAATCCGGCGACTGCCAATGTGGTGGGATATGATGTGATAGAGGTGAAATCAAATGAGCGCGGTCTGGTGGATCTGGATGATCTGCGGGCTAAAATGAGTGATGAAATAGCGGGTTTGATGTTAACCAATCCCAATACCCTTGGGCTTTTCGAAGAAGAAATCAAAGAAATCGCGGCTATCGTTCATGAAGGCGGCGGACTGCTCTATTATGACGGAGCCAACCTTAATGGAGTCATAGGGGTGGCCAGACCGGGCGACATGGGCTTTGATGTGATCCATGTCAATCTGCATAAAACCTTTGGTACTCCGCATGGCGGAGGTGGCCCCGGATCGGGCCCGGTGGGGGTAAAAGCCCGGCTCCAAGAGTTTCTGCCCACCCCGGTGGCAGTTAAAAACGGGGATAGTTATGGCCTTGATTATAATCGCCCCTTGTCCATCGGCAAGCTTAAGAATTTCTACGGCAATTTCGGGGTTATTGTGAAGGCCTATGCCTATATAAAATCACTGGGTGCCGATGGTTTAAAAGAAGCCTGCGAGCATGCGGTTTTAAATGCCAACTACCTGCGCCATCGATTGCGGGAGAGTTATAATATTCCCCTGGATCGTATCTGCAAGCACGAATTTATTGCCAATTCGCGCAAACAAGCGGAGCCCAACGGCATTTCAACTCTAAATATTGCCAAGCGTCTGATTGATTATGGCTATCACCCGCCCACGATTTATTTCCCCCTGATTGTCAGTGAAGCCATAATGATTGAGCCCACCGAAACGGAAAGCAAAGCGCGGCTGGATGATTTTGTCCAGGTTATGAAAGATATTGCCCGCGAAGCCGTGGAAGCTCCGGAACTGCTGCTTAATGCCCCCCAGCAAACGGCCATTAAAAGAGTCGACGAAGTTACGGCAGCCCGCAAACCAGTACTCAAGTGGGGGGATCATTAATAATGCATGATCTGCTCATCATTGGAGGAGGCCCGGGCGGTTATGTGGCAGCCATCCGGGCCCGGCAGCTCGGAATGAGCGTGGTCCTGATCGAAAAGGACCGGGCCGGCGGTACCTGCCTGAACCGGGGCTGCATCCCCACCAAGGCCTACTACCGTAATGCCTTGTTTATGCATGACCTGAAAGCCAGCTCTGAATTCAATGTAAAAGTTGGGAACTTTGCATTTGACATGGGGGGTGCCCGACAGCGCAAGGACCAGATTGTAGATAATCTGGTCCTTGGTGTTGATAAATTATTGCAGGCCAATGGAGTGGACCGTATAAAAGGCGAAGCGGTGCTGCTGGATCGGAATACGGTGCTGGTCAACGATACAGAGCTTAAAGGGAAAAATATACTGCTGGCAACTGGCTCAATACCAGCTTATCTGGCCATTCCCGGTGTTGAATTGCCGGGCGTAATGAACAGCGATCAAATCCTGGAGCTAAATGACGTACCGGAACGGCTGCTTATTATTGGCGGCGGGGTTATAGGTTTGGAGGTTGCCTGCATATTTAATGCACTGGGGAGCCAGGTAACAGTTATTGAGTTTAGGCCGGAGCTTTTAAACAGCCTGGATAAAGAGCTGGGCAAACGGCTGCAGGTATTTCTTAAAAAGCAGGGAATTACGGTGCATACAGCCGCCGCTGTGGAAAAGATCGAAGCCGCCGCCCGCGGGTTGAAGCTTAGCGCTACCGGCAAAAAAGGAAATATAGAGGCACTAGCGGATGTTATACTGACCGCCGGGGGACGGAAGGCCTCTACAGTAGGGCTCAATCTTGAGAAACTGGGAATTGTATCGGATAAAGCCGGGTTTATTAAGGTAGATAAGCATTTTGCTACCAGTGCGGAAGGCCTTTATGCCATAGGCGATGTCATTGGCGGGTATATGCTGGCGCATGTGGCCTCTGAAGAAGGTATTGCGGCCGTGGAAAAAATGGCCGGGATGGACCGCACAGTTCATTATCATGCGGTGCCCGCCTGTGTATTTACGATCCCGGAGATTGCCAGTGTAGGGTTGAGCGAGGAAGCGGCCAAAGCGCAGGGGCTGGTCTGCCGGAGCGGAAAATTTCAGTTTGCCGCCAACGGCAAGGCTTTGACCATGGGAGAAACCGGCGGCATGGTTAAGGTGCTGGCTGATCAGGATGATGTGATAGTCGGGGTGCATATCATCGGACCGCATGCCAGTGATTTGATCATGGAAGGAACCCTGCTGGTCCAGAACCGCAGGAAGGTTTCGGAAACAACCGGGACCATTCACCCCCATCCCACCCTTTCGGAAGCGTTGATGGAAGCGCTGCTGGATGTCCATGGCCAGGCCATTCATCTTGCACCCTTTCGAAAGTAAGCTTAGTATTTCCGCTTGATTGATTTTATTGCAGCAGAGCAGAATTTAATTAGAGATATGAAGGTGGAGTTATAAACAAATGCTGGAAGTAATCAACCAGTCAAATGACCCGTATTTCAACCTCGCGCTGGAAGAATATGCGGTTAAGAACCTGCCCGACAGTGAGAATTACTTTATACTCTGGCAGAACCGGCCAGCGGTAATAATAGGAAGAAACCAGAACACCCTTGAAGAAATCAACCATGATTACATAAAAGAAATGGAAATAACCGTAGCCCGCCGGATGTCCGGAGGCGGTGCTGTATATCACGACTATGGCAACCTGAATTTTACGTTTGTGGTGGCAGAGAACAATGACTTTGCCAACTTTGCCAAATTCACCCGTCCGGTAATAAACGCGCTGGGCCGCTTGGGGATTGCAGCAGAGAATAATGGCCGTAACGATATAACTATTGCCGGCAAGAAATTTTCGGGGAACGCCCAGTTCAAACATAAAAACCGGCTTATGCATCATGGGACGATTTTGTTCGCCAGCAATTTTGAAGAGATGGTGGAAGCACTCAATCCCAGTGCGGAAAAAATATCTTCCAAGGGGATAAAATCCGTACGCAGCCGGGTAACCAACATCAGTGAGCATCTGGTACAGCCGATAAGCATAGAAGAATTCAAGCAAATTCTGACTGAAGAAGTGTTTCGGGAAGAAAAAAACAACGCAAGCTATCAGCTTGGTGAGCAGGATTTGCAAGCCGTAAATGAATTGCGGGACAAGAAATACGCCACCTGGGATTGGATTTACGGAAACTCCCCTGCTTATAATGTAAGGAATAAGGCGGCCTTTCCCTGGGGCAGCCTCGATATAAGGCTGGAGGTTAAGCGCGGAACGATAAGCGGATGCAGAATATTCGGGGATTATTTCGCCAGCCGGGATATAGCCGAGTTGGAAAATGCACTTACCGGCATAAAACACCGGGAGGATGATATCAGTAAATGTCTGGACCACATAGACCTGGGTACTTTCCTGCCGCAGGCTGAAAAGCAGGATTTTATTGAACTTATATGCAGATGAAAAAGGGAGGCAGGAGGCCGGACCATCATGAAACTGCGCCATATAAAGGGAGGCACCTATGCGATTGAGAATGAAAACGCTTGCGCTGGCTTTAGCGACAGCGCAAGCTCGGGCTTATATGTATTTGCAGACGGTCGCTGCCTGCTGATCGACAGCGGTGCCAACCCGGCCCAGGCGCAGGGAATTCTAGCCTTGATGGAAGCCAGCGGCTGGAGCGTATACGCCATATTCAATACCCATGCCCATGCTGATCACTGTGGGGGCAATCGCTTTATCCAGGAAAAATCAAGTTGCAGGATATATGCTTCAGCGATTGAGGCGGCGTTTATCAACCATCCCGTTTTAACTCCCTATACCATGTTTTCTGCCTGCCCGCCCAAACTGCTGACCGGGAAATTCTTCATGCCCCAGGCCTCGCGGGTCAGCCATATTATCTTACCCGGTAAGCTGCAGGTCAACCGGAAGCGGTTTACGATCTTTGATTTGGCAGGACATAGTCCGGGACATTTGGGGATAATGACCCCCGACCAGGTTCTTTTTGCCGGGGACAGCCTGATTTCCCGGGAAATCCTGGATGCCAACCCCTTTCTTTATCTGGCTGATTCGGGCCAGCAGCTTGAAAGCCTGGCGAGATTAAAGGATGCACGCTGCGACCAGCTTTATCTTGCGCATGGCGGATTGATGGAAGATATAGCCGGGGTGATGAAAGCCAACGAGACAATTTTCCAGACGATGGTTGATAATATTAAAGCCATGATTGCAGTGCCCCGCAGCCGCGAGGCAATCATTCAGGAGATTGCTGCATGGCATGGCCTGCAGGTCAACCGCAACCACTATTTCCGCCTGGGGAACAGCATAGCGGCGTTTCTCTCCTTTCTATGCAACCGGGGTCAGGCGAAATTTTATATGGAAGGCAACCTCCTGCTGTATCAAGTGCAGGACAAAGGTGAGGGGAGAGTTTTCTGCAAACAATTAGGCCCAAATTAGGCCCGGCCAAAAATCGATGGCTTGCGGTGTATCACGAGGCGAAAAGATGCCCCCCACTAAGCGGTCAGGTTCCTATTAACAAAACCGGCGGAGGGTTCTAATCCCTGTCTCGTTGCAGCGGTGCGGAAGAAACTGCTCCACAGTTTCTTCCGATGCTTAAATAGTGAAAAGCCTAAGCGATGTTTAAAACTTGCGAATGTGTGCCAAATCCGTTATAATTCTGATGTTACACTAATATATTTTGTCCTATGCGCCCGTAGCTCAGCAGGATAGAGCAACGGTTTCCTAAACCGTGTGCCGGGGGTTCGAGTCCCTTCGGGCGCACCATTTGTTTTTTATATGCCAAACTCCGGGAACTCGACCAGGGGTGATTGCAGTGGACGAAGTCTATATGCGCCAGGCACTGGAAATGGCAAGCCGTGCCTACCAAATGGGGGAAATCCCCATAGGGGCGATTGTAGTTGCTAAAGGTGAGATTATTGCAGAGGCGCACAATGAGAAGGAACTGCGTCAGGATGCCACGGCTCATGCTGAACTACTGGCTTTGCAGAGAGCGGCTGCCCATCTGGGACACTGGCGGCTGAATGAAGCCACCCTTTATTGCACCCTGGAGCCCTGTGTAATGTGTGCGGGAGCCATGGTTAACACCCGGCTGGGAAGATTGGTCTTCGGCAGTTGGGATGTCAAAGCCGGAGCGGCAGGTTCAATATTTGACCTGCTCAGGTCCAAGGCGTTAAACCACCAGGTCATCGTTGAACCCGGTGTATTGGAAGCTGAATGCAGCGAATTACTCAAAAAATTTTTTATAACGATGCGAAAGAATGCCCCCGCTTCTTTAAGCGGCCAGAGTACTATTAACAAAACAGGCAGTTTTTAGTCCTGCCTCGTTGCAGCGGTGTGTTGAAACTGCTCCACAGTTTCTTCCGATGCTTAAGATTTACGGAGAGATGGCTGAGTCCGGCTGAAAGCGCACGACTCGAAATCGTGTGGGCGAGGAATCGTCCCGTGGGTTCGAATCCCACTCTCTCCGCCATAGAGAATTTAAGACTGGCGGAAGAAGCCGGTCTTTTTGATAAGTTCCCCACGGGGCGATTCCGAGCTGAAATAAAGGTCCCGCGTGTGCCCCGGAGGGGTATGGGTTCGAATCCCACTCTCTCCGCTACATTATTAGCGACCGAAGGGAGCATCAGTAGTGCCCGGAGGGTGCCATAGAGAATTTAAGACTGGCAGGAAGAAGCCGGTCTTTTTGCTCTATTTAAGATTACCAGACCTTGCTAGCCAACATTATGCTCGGCAGGAAGGGAGAAGTTATCCTTGATGAAGATAGTGTTAATCGATGACGAACGTCCAGCCCTGGATGATTTGAGCTATTTGCTAAAGTCATACGACGCGGAAATCATTGGGACTTTTACCAATCCGGTAAAAGCGTTTGATTCCCTGGCGCAGCTTAAACCCGAGGTTGTGTTTCTGGATATTGATATGCCGGTTTTGAATGGGATTGAGCTGGGAATTAAGATACAGAGCCTATTGCCGGAAATAATACTGGTTTTTGTAACCGCCTATTCAGAGTATGCACTGGAGGCATTCAAAGCCTACCCGCTCGATTATATGCTTAAGCCGGTTAATGAAGAACGCCTGGCGAGAACCATCGACCATATCGAAAAAACCATTGAGAAGCGCGGACAGAAGAACAAAGCAACACCACTCATACGATGTTTTGGGAATTTTGAAGTAATAAACGGCAATGCCGCGGTAAGGTTTCCGACCCAAAAAGCCCGCGAATTACTAGCCTATTTGATATGCAACTCAGACCAGGCAGTTTATCGTGATGAGCTTATCTATGCACTATTTGGCAATGAAGACGACAAGAAGAACGCCAACAACCTGCGTGTGACCCTATATAGATTACGTAATGCGCTGTCTGCGATAGGCATTAATAATGAACAGGTATCCATTAAAGAGGATTATGCATTAACCATCCAGGACCGGATTTGCGATTTTATTGACTTTTGCCGTTTTATAAAGAGCAATAAGAGCGTTGATGATGCCAATATAGACTATGCGGAAAGAATCCTGGCGTTATACCAAGGTGATTTACTGAGTGATTGGGATGTTTTATGGGTAGTCGAAAACCGGGAATGGGCGCGGATACAATTTGAGGAAACGATGCTCAAGGTAGCATTTTACTATATTTCAAAGCAGCAAAGTCGCAATGCGGAAAGGGTATTATTACAACTTATTGAAAACCACCCTTTCGCAGATCAGGGATACGAACTGCTGCTCGATATTTATATGGAAACTGGGGCAATTCCCAAATACAGCCATTATTACCGGCGCTATACCCGTCTCATGGAAGAAGAATTGGACAGTATGCCGGATGAAAAGTATGCGGTTTTCTTTGCCAAAAACTGCCGGTAAATTTCCCGTACATAATCACAGAAGATTAAGTGCCGTTGTTCTCTAAAAAGATAAATAAAAGAATTAAGAGGCTGTCCGAAGGGACGGCCTCTTTGAATATCAAAAGCACTACCAAGCAGGGGCCTTTTGAAGGATTCTTAGCTTTTTAAATTCTGCGAGGACTTAAAACACTAAAAATTAATTATCGACGATATACGTAGAAATTATTATGCTAAATGTTATCCCGCTCCGGATATATTTTAAATATGAAGGGTTTTGTTCTGGGTTTGATTTATATTGCTTCCTGCACGGGGTGCCAATTGCCATAATCTAACTGGAATCCATTACCCGCGCATAGGAACGAAATTCAGGCGGTATATTTATGGGGTAAAAGCAAGCGAAGAGGATAGTTGTATTGAAAACAGGCGGGTAAAAGGATATAATAATATACATAAAAATTGGTTATAGTAGAGCTCGTGGGGAAGGCATCACCCATCACATTTACCGGGGGCGTAGCCCGGAACGAGTGACTGTGGGGTAGCCTTCAGGAGATGCTGGGTGCGAAAATAATCGTGCCAATTGGCGGGAGCCTTGGATGCTGCGCTGCTGGCCCGTGATTATTTGTCATAAGTAGAAAAATCAGAAATTATAAAACGATTGGGGAGGGAATTTATTTATGGCTGATTACCGTCAAATGTGGAATGAACTGGGAATTGATTTGGAGAAGCATGATGTTTTGTGTGAGGTTCTGCCGGAAGCCTTCGGGGGAATCTACCTGAGTCAGGAGAACCGGCCGCAGGGCATGGACTTTTTTGATTTCGTGGTAGCGGAAATTCATGGGGTCCGGCCATCCGAACTGATTGAACACCAGCAAAAGGGCGGCAAAGTATTTGGGACATTTTGTGTTTATGTCCCGGATGAGGTGATTTTTGCCGCTGGGGCTATTGCCACCGGCTTATGTGGCGGCTCGCAGTTCTGGGTACCAGGCGGCGAAAAAGTACTGCCCACCAATACCTGTCCCTTGATCAAGGCCTCGGTTGGAGCCCGTTTGGACAAGACCTGTCCGTTTTTCCAAATAGCCGATATGTTTGTGGGGGAAACCACCTGTGATGGCAAGAAGAAGGCCTGGGAGATCCTGGCCAATCATGTACCGGTTCATGTTATGGACGTTCCCCAGATGAAACGGGGCAAGGATATCGATGGCTTTGCAGCGGAAATCATGGACTTCATAAAAGTGGTGGAAGGCTTCACCGGTAACCAGATTACTGCCGAAGCCCTGGGCGAGAGCATCAAGCTGATTAACAACAAGCGGAAGGCCCTGCAGCGGCTTTATGCCACCCGCAAAGCGGCACCGGTGCCAATCAGCGGCAAGGATGCCCTCTTGGTCACCCAGATTGCCTTCTATGATGACCCGACGCGTAATGCGCAGATGGTCAACAAGCTCTGTGACGAACTGGAGGAGCGCATTGCCCGCAAGGACGGGGTATTCCCGGAAAATGCCAAGCGTATCCTCATAACCGGCACCCCGATGGCTATTCCCAACTGGAAACTGCATCATATCATTGAGACGGCCGGAGCCGCAGTCGTAGTAGAAGAACTCTGCACCGGCACCCGGTATTTTGAAGAACTGGTAGATGAAAGTGCAACGACCATTGATGATCAAGTAAGAGCACTGGCCGAGCGTTATATGAAGACCAACTGCGCCTGTTTTACTCCCAATCCGGGCCGGGTGGAAGATATAATCCGGCTGGCCCAGGATTACCAGGTTGACGGGGTGATTGACTACACCCTGCAGTTCTGCGGGCTCTATTCCACCGAGAGCTACCTGGTCAAACAGGCACTGGACGCTCAGGGGATTCCGCTGCTGCATATCGAAACCGATTACAGCGAACAGGATTTTGAACAATTGCGGACCAGAGTGGAAGCATTTCTGGAAATGCTGGGGAAGTAGGGCTTTTCATTGGGGACTCCTGAGTATAAGCACTATGTACTTTTTCCCAACCATAACGAAGGCTTGCGCTTAAACCATATCCTGAAGGAGCGGGGGATTAAGAGCACGATTTCGCCTACTCCCCGGGCTGCCAGCAAGAGCTGCGGGATATCGCTGATCGTGGCTGAGGATGCGCTCGACATGATCAGGGAGATTATAGAAGAGAAACATATAAGTATTGAAGATATCGTAGCACTTCCGGTCATGAAGGATTGGAAGTTTAGAGGCTGCTAACCAGAAACTATATCCTGGAACGTTTGCTGCTTCGGATTAACAAGCATTGACCGCATGGAAATACACACTCAATAATCGGTTGCAATACAGGTCTCGCATGGGCTATTGAAACTGCAGTAGCAGTATCTAATAGCCTTTTTTCTGTCTGAGGAACGGGGACTCAGTTTTAAGAAGAAAGAATATCAAGGCTCATTTGGGTATGAAGCGATAGCCGCAGAACTTGCAGGTTATCTGCTGGGGAGGCTTTTGCTTGGCATACAATTGTTTCTTCTGGCATTTTGGGCAAGGTGTATAATGCTTAAAAAACACGTTCATTACCGACCAGATGTTAAAAATATTAGACAGAATCAAGCCCTCCTTCATTCAAGTTGGCAAATTGCAGCAATTGGGGCTGGGTGCCCAGAACGATGATCTGAAAGCTGGGCAGAATGAGCTGGGTGCTGCGCGGGTTTAATTTAATAGGCCCGCCCGGTATCCTTACACTGACCACCGTACAGCCGGTCAATTCGCGAATAGTTGATTCGCGCAGGGATTTATTGGCCCAGGGAGCGGAGGGAGTTACCGTAAACTCCTTTAATTTGAAGGATTCCAGCTTGTTCATATCCCGGCCTTGCAGTTCATTGATATTTTGATAATCCCGTACAAAAAGATATTCCAGATAATCCTCAATCTTTTCCAGGGGCAGTCCCAATTGCATCATGGTATGCCAGATCATCTGCAGGCCGGCTTCCGCTTCCGGGATTACGATTTCCGCAACCCCTGCATCTATGAGCAGTTCTTTTTCCCGGTTGTTATGAGCCCGGGCTAGAATAGGAATATCGGGATTCAGGGTTAAAATATTCTTGGCCGCCCGTTGGTTGCTGAATATATCAGGCAGGGCCAGTATAACCATGCTGGCAGTCTGGCAGTGAGCGTGTGCCAGGATTATTTCGTTGCCGGCATCACCGTATATATAAGGAATATTATGCTCGGTCAGTTCTTTTATATTCAGGTGATTATAGTCTATCGCCAGGAAAGGAATATCCATGTATTGTAAAGCCCGGCCGATCACATGACCCACCCGGCCATAGCCGCATAAAATGACATGATTGTTCAGGGGGGCAAGTATATCTTCCGGAAGGCCGGGATCACTCTCGGGGAAAAACCAGCGCAGGGCTTTTCTTTGATGCAGGAATTCGTACATAGGGGGAGACTGGTTAATAAATATGGGTGTGAGCATAATAGAAATGATTGAGGTAGCCAGGATAATATCGTAGAGCTGCAGATTGATCAGCCCGGTGTTTAAACCCATCTGGGCCATTACGATTGAAAATTCTCCGGTCTGGAGCAGCCCCATGCCGGCGTAGAAGGCGATGCGGCTGTGGTATTTAAATAATCTTACTACAGCGAAGACTACGACTGCCTTGGCTATAACGATTATTCCCAAAACCAGCAGAGATAGTGTCCAGTTGTCGGTCAGATGGGCCGGGTTAACCAGCATGCCTACCGAGACAAAAAACAAGATGACAAAACTATCCCGGAAGGAAACGATTTTTCCCATTATCTCATGGGTGTACTCGGATTCGCTGATCACCAGGCCGGCCAGGAAAGCACCCAGAGAAACCGACAGGCCCATGTAATGAGCCAGGGCAGCGATACCCAGGCCCAGGCTCAGTGCGAAAAGCAAGAAAACCTCATTACTGCTGCTTTGGGCGGCCCGGTCCATAATCGGCGGGATGATCTTGCGGGAAAGCAGCAGCATGGCCAGAACCAAAACAACCGTCTTCAACAGGGGCGACGCAATCAGGGCCAGGTTGTCCGGAGAAAAATCTTTTATAAAAGGCAGCAGGGAAACCATCAAAATGACAAATATATCCTGAACAATAAGAATACCCAGCATGATTTGGCCATGAACTGAATTCAAATCGCCAGCATCACCCAGGGAGCGCATGACGATCATGGTGCTGCTGATAGCGAC
>JAQUXM010000058.1 GCA_028692415.1 Syntrophomonadaceae bacterium
AGTCAGGCTAATGAAGTAGCTTTGTCGAAATGCTTTTAATAAGCTTTCGCTTATGCCGATATTAAATCATGCGATTAGAAATCATTTGGAGTCTACTACAAGAAGCTGTTATCAGCCAATTTGTCACCATAGTCCTTTGATTGAGCAGTACCAGCATAAGCATCGCTCTTGGCCTGCATATTTTTAAAAGCGACGGAAAGCATCAGTTTAAGTCGATTGAGCTGATTAACTTCACTGGCGCCGGGATCATAATCCAAGGCCGTTATATTTGCCTGCGGGTAGTTGCTTTTAAGCTCCTTCATCATACCTTTACCGGTAACATGGTTCGGAAGGCAGCCGAAAGGCTGCACACAGACGATATTGGGAACTCCGCTGTTAATCAGATCCATCATCTCTGCTGTTAAAAGCCAACCCTCCCCGCAATGGTGCCCCAGCGACATAATCCGGCTAGCTAGGCTGGCCTTATGGTAAATAGAAACAGCAGAATTAAAGCGATCACTTTTTTCCAGCAGAGCATTCATTAGCTGCCGTCTGCTTTCCAGATAATGAATAAAGAACTTCCCTATGTATAAATACCTGGCTTTTCCTGCTAGATACTCGGCATCAAAAATATAATCATAGGCACAGTATAGGAAGAAATCCATCAGGTCGGGCAGCACCACTTCTGCGCCTTCATCTTCCAATACCTGTACAATATGGTTATTGGCAGCAGGGTGGTATTTAACCAGAATTTCACCTACCACACCTACCCGGGGCTTTCTTGCCGTCGATATTTCGAGCTGATCAAACTCTTTGACAATTCCTTGCAAGTTGGTATCAAAATCGTCTTTATTGCCAGTTGCAATCTGCGCTTTACAACGTGCAACCCATCTTTCATAAAGCAAGTCAGCCGAACCGGGAATTTTTTCATACGGCCGCACCCGGTGCAGAACCCGCATCAGCAAATCGCCATATACAACTGCAGTAATCGCTTTTTTTATAAGCTTGATCGTGATTTTGAAGCCTGGATTCTTTTCGGCTCCGTATAGGTTGGCAGATAATACGGGTATGTTTGCAAACCCGGCCTCTATCAAGGCCTTTCTCAGCAAGCCGATATAATTGGTTGCGCGGCATCCACCCCCAGTTTGGCTTATGACTACCGAGGTATTGGCAAGGTCATACTGGCCTGACTGCAGGGCTTCCAATAACTGTCCAATTACAATAATGGCGGGATAGCAAGCATCATTATTAATATACTTGGTACCTGTATCTACCGCTGTCCTTTTTACCGAAGGCAGCAATACGATATTGTATCCTTCGCTTTTAAATACTGTTTCGAGAAATTCAAAATGCATAGGGGACATTTGGGGAAATAGTATGGTATGATTCTTCTTCATTGCTTTGGTGAATATCATCCTTCGCCGGGAGCAAGGAGCTTCCTGCTCGGCCGATTTATTTCTTACCCTCCTGCCCATGGCGGTTGCCATCAAGGAGCGAATTCTTATTCTTGCTGCACCCAAATTACTCCCCTCATCTATTTTGAGGACGGTATAAACCTTGCCTCTGCTGCTTAATATCTCTTGAACCTGGTCAACCGTTATGGCATCCAGGCCGCAGCCAAAGGAATTAAGCTGAACCAGTTCCAATTGGGGTTGGGTGCTGACAAATTGGGCTGCTGCATAAAGGCGTGAATGATACATCCATTGGTCAATAACCCTGATTGGTCTTTCCACTTTCCCCAGGTGGGCAACTGCATCTTCGGTGATAACAGCCATGCCAAGGGAATTAATCATCTCGGGTATGCCATGGTTTATTTCAGGGTCCAGGTGATAAGGACGTCCGGCCAGTACAATGCCCGGTTTTCCAGTTTCCTCAAGATATGCCACCACTTCTTCCCCTTTTTGCCTGATATCTGCTTTGAAGTGCTTATCTTCCTGCCAGGCTTTGTCAACCGCACGAGCAATTTCCTTTTTGGAAATCCCCAAGGCACTTAATTCCTGATAGAGGCGAAGGCCCAGCTGTCTCTTGTTATCATAGGGTAGGAATGGAATCATTAAATTAACATGGTTATCCCGAATCATGTTCATATTGTTTTTAATTACTTCGGGATAAGAAATAACCATGGGACAATTATAATGATGGTTGGCATCCTTTTGTTCCAAGCGCTCATATATAATGGACGGGTAAAAAATGTGCTTTACACCCTGCATAATCAGTGAAGCAATATGTCCGTGCACCAGTTTGGCAGGAAAACAGGCGGTATCTGAAGGGATGGTGGCATTGCCCATTTCATAGACCGCCCGTGATGAACGCTGGGAAAGTTCCACCCTGAATCCCAAACTGGTGAAAAAGGAAAACCAGAAGGGATAGTTTTCATACATGTTGAGTACCATAGGGATGCCTATGCGTCCTCTCTTGGCCTCATTTTCCGGCAATGGTTCATAACTTAAAAGACGTTTTAGCTTGTAATCATAAAGATTGGGAATGGACTGGGCGGCCTTTGCCTGACCAAAGATCTTTTCACAGCGGTTGCCGGAAATGAATCTGCCCCCATCCGGGAACTTGTTGCTTGTAAGCAGGCAGTTGTTGCCGCAGCCACCGCAGCGTTTCAAATCGGTTTTAACGGAGAATTGGGTTAAGTGAGCAGGTGATATAAGTGAACTCTGGTGGCCTTGTTGTTTACGGTCCCGGGCAATAAGAGCAGCTCCGAACGCCCCCATCAATGCCGCAATATTCGTTCTGACCACTTCTTTTCCAGTTATGAGCTCCAGGCTTCTTAACACCGCATCATTTTGAAAGGTTCCGCCCTGAACCACAATTTTCTCGCCCAGATCTTGGGCATTCCTCATCTTGATTACTTTAAACAAGGCATTCTTAATGACCGAGTAAGAAAGTCCGGCTGAAATATCTCCTAGTGTAGCCCCTTCTTTCTGCGCTTGTTTAACCATGGAGTTCATAAATACGGTACATCGTGAGCCTAAATCTACGGGGTTCGAAGCGTTTAAAGCAAGCTTGGCAAAATCCTGCACACTAACATTCAATGAGTGGGCAAATCCCTCTATAAAGGAACCGCACCCGGAAGAGCAGGCTTCGTTCAGCATTATATTCTCTATGTTTCCATCCTTAATCTTGAGACATTTCATGTCCTGCCCGCCAATATCCAATATCAAGTCTACATCAGGATCAAAAAACTGCGCCGCGGTATAGTGTGCGACCGTTTCCACTTCTCCTACATCAATACCCAGAGCGGCTTTTAATAGCCCTTCACCATATCCGGTTACTGCTGAATTGGCAATTCTAGCCGAAATCGGCAAGCGGCTGTACAGGTCTTGCAAGATATTACGGGCCGTGTTCAAGGGACTGCCGGTATTGTTAGCATAGAAAGAATATAAGAGACTGCCGTCTTCAGCGATTAGTGCTGCTTTGGTCGTAGTTGAGCCGGCATCAATGCCTAAAAAGCAATTTCCCACAAATGAATCTATATCTTTGGTATCTATCTGGTGAAGATTATGTCTCTTTTTGAAGTGTTCCAGTTCAATTGCATGGCTGAATAAAGGTTGGAGGTGAGAAATCTCATGGCCTGTAGGATCTATATTCTGCAAGCTATTTATAAGACCTGACACACTAGTTACCGGACTTGTGCAGGATGCTAAAGCTGCACCCATTGCAACAAAGAACTGTCCCTGTTCGGGAAACAAGGCCTGCTTATCATGCAGTTTCAAGGTTTCTTTAAACCTTTGCCGAAGTTGGGACAAAAAATGCAGTGGGCCGCCAAGAAAGGCTATATTACCGGTTATGGCTTTCCCCCCTGCCAAACCACTAATAGTTTGGTTGACAACTGCTTGAAACACCGAAGCAGCAATGTCTTCTTTACGAGCACCCTCATTTATAAGAACCTGAATATCAGTCTTGGCAAAAACACCACAACGAGCTGCCACAGGATATATATGGGAAAAATTTTTGGCCATCTCATTCAAGCCGGAGGCATCTGTCCCCAGTAAAGCAGCCATTTGATCTATAAACGCACCGGTTCCTCCAGCGCAGATTCCGTTCATGCGCTGATCCAGACCGTCACGGAAAAAGGTGATCTTGGCATCTTCTCCCCCTAATTCGATAGCTACGTCAGTTTGAGGAATAAAACGATCAATTGTATGATTACAGGCAATGACTTCCTGGATGTGTTTGATTCCTGAACATGATGAGATAGCCATCCCCGCCGAACCGCTGACCATAACCGTAAGGGGGCTGTTACCTATTTGTTCAAATGCATTGAT
Source organism: Syntrophomonadaceae bacterium (assembly GCA_028692415.1). Lineage (GTDB taxonomy): Bacteria > Bacillota > Syntrophomonadia > Syntrophomonadales > Syntrophomonadaceae > JAQUBU01. Next base: position 4,254 of record JAQUXM010000058.1, read on the forward strand.
GAGCAGCTCGATGCTGTGTTTTTTGGTCTCCGCAAAGTGCCGGCGATAATCCGCATGAACAATCGCAGCTTTATCATCCATAATAACCAACTTGACCGTCGTTGACCCAACATCCAAACCCATACGCAGTATCTCGTTCATGCTCCGCCCCCCACATATTCAATCAATGATTGAAACATTGTTTGAAAGCTTGTATACTTATAATAGATTAGAAATGAATCCTTGTCAATCTTTGTTCCAATAGAGGAGGATGGGCCATTGTTCAACAATTGCCTTAAACCAGGTTTAAACAGGAGGGGTTGAAAAGATGAAAGATCAATTGGTAAATCTTACAACCAAAGCAAGACTAATGCAGGTTACTATAGATGTTATTGCAGAAGAAGGTTTTCAAAGTGTTACTATCAGAAAGGTGGCAGCCAAAGCGGGCGTAAATATCGCGGCGGTCAACTATCATTTCGGTTCCAAGGATGCCTTAATCAACGAAGCTTTAAAACAGGTTACTGATCAGTTAAAGAATGCATTTGAATATTTACAGACCTGTAGCGATGATGCGGAAAGCAAATTGGCCATATTTATAAAGAACTACACCGATATCCTGTTCAAGTATCCCGATATAATTAAGAACATGATCAACCATGCAATCCATGACAAGCCGGTTGATCAACAGGTCGAGTACATTGCGTTTCTTAAAACTGAAGGTTTTGAATTAATCAAGCATATAATCGGGGAAATAAGGCCTGATCAGGATGAGTGTTTTCACTCCTTAAAGGCATTGCATTTGTTAAGCGGTTTATCCTTTCCGATTCTAATGGGAAAGTATATTGGTGAAGTCATGGGAGTTGATTTGTCGATCGACGAGCTACGCCAATTGCATATTAAGCTATTATTGGCAAATGTTTGCCGTGACGATTAAGCAATACCCTGCTAACCCCTTCTAGTTTCACCATGATTATTCTTCCCAAAGCAGTTCTATTTTGCTGTGGTTGTATATGGGGGTGGTAAATCCAGCAGTTGCTCCGTCAACCTTTATCTTTAACCTCGCATTAAGGCCAGGTTCCATCTCTACAACCTTAAAAATGTCGCTAAGCATAGCATTGCTCTCACTTTGATCGAGAATAATCCGGGCCCCATCCTCTACTTCGGCTTCCAAACCAACAACTTTGCCATCCATCCTGATTATAGCTCCCTTACCCTCCAGGCCAACCTTTTCCCCGTTTACACTAACATTCATCCGCAACGCTTCCGGATCTTTCAACAAATCCTTGACCCGCGGTCTAAGCTGGCTAAGGGTATAGGATACTTCGGAGCCAAACTCTATATTGTCTTCAAAATTAGCCGGTTTCCCGTTCACCCAAACCTTTATAGCCGTCCAGGGTAAATATTTTTCCTCCTCATTGAGATAATAGCAATAGTTTTTTTCTACCAGCCAGTGTTCAGAAATACCAACCAGCTTTAAAATGTTTACCGGGTTGTTAAATGCCTTGAATTCCACCCTGGCGCGGTCAGGTATTTCATCATCAATGCTGCTTTCCTTACCATTTACAAAAGCAACGGCTCTTAAATCAATATGCTCGCCGTTGACCAAAACATGTCCACTGGCTTCAGGCAGTAGATCCTTGACATAAACGGCAGCCGCCTTACCATTCTGTCCGGGTACAAATTCCAGGCTATCACCTTCTTGTACCGTGGTATCAAGGGAAGCGTCATGACCGTTGAGTTTTATGATGGGAGGCGTCCCCATTTCCCCTTTGAAGGCTTTTACTTCCCCATTTACTTCGATCGTTTTGCCGGGCCCTGGTTTTCCATAGATATTGGCCAAACTCGATCCTGAACTTAATAAGGCTGTAGATATATTGACCTCACCCATATTCCATAAGGCAATTTCTCTGCCGTTTACAGAAACTTTAATAAAAGGAACGGGCATTTTGGCAAAGGAATAGTAGGCAATACCCAGAGGTGTAACGCCTTGCGGTCCTTTTAGGTAATCCGCACTTATTTTAAGGTTTTCAAAACTCTCGGGAGTTTTTATACCAACCCGGTTCTTGGGCAACGCTAATTTATCAGCCAAAATAGCGGTCAGAGTCGGGGTCATGCTACCCCCGCCGACACAGATTACGGCATCGGGAGTCTTCTGGTTGAGTTCCAGAATATTTCGGCTTATTTCATCTACCAATTGCTCTATCCCCGGATGCAGATCTTGAATTAGTTCAGCCGAAGCCAATACAGACTGGTTGCCCAGCACATCCTTAATCTCAACTTCATCCTGATCCGACAACTGGCGTTTAATGCTTTCAGCATGGTTAAAATCCAACAGGTAATGCCCAGCCAGCAGTTCGGTTAAACGATCGCCCCCCATCGGCACCATGGCATAGGCAAATATATTGCCATTTTTCACTACCGCGATGTCCGAAGTACCTGCTCCAATATCAACCAGAGCCAGGTTCAACAATCGCATACTGGGAGGAATGGTTATTGCCAGGGCTGCGATTGGTTCCAGGGTTAAGCTGAAAATGTCGAGTCCCACTCTCTTTAAAGAGGAAAAAAGGCTGTCTACAACCACCCGCGGAAGGAAAGTAGCGATTAGCTTGACTCCTATTTCAGAACCGACCTGTCCGACCAGATTTACTATTTCCTGGTCTTCCACCTGGTAGCTTATTACGCTATAACCCACGCAAAAATAATTGCTCCGGTCTTTGCTGTTTATCTCTTCCTGACCAAGCAGGTACTGGGCCTGGTGAACCGCTTCTATCTCGAGAGCGCGTACCTCATCCCCGCTGATTTCATCCAATAAGGTCCGTTTTTTACGGATAATCCCTACTGCTGTTTTTAAGGCGCGACCTGCCGCAGCTACTGCTGCGGTCTCAAGTTTTGTTTCTAATTGCTCCTCAAGCTTGTTTTTTATGGCCAATATAGTTGCGGCTACTGCTTCCACATCATGTATCTGGCCGTCCATCATGGCCCGAGTGCTATGTTCAATCATTTCACTCGCCAGTATTTCATAACCTGCTTCGGTCTTCTGCATAAGCAAGCCGATTATTTTTCGGGTGCCGATATCCAGCGCAAATATCCGCTTGTTTTCCATGCTTGTCCTCCTCTCCCATAAAATGATGGGGATACAAATTAGCAATTGCACATTCATTTCTTTTAAAGATAATATCGTGCACCTGAAGAAACGGTATACACATGTTATTCCTCCCCTCGGAGGAAGCTGTGTGCCAGTCCTAGGGGTTTCCTCGGGACATATATTTCTGTTTGATTATCATCAAGGCAAATTTGGGAAGGGCCAGTTGCCGTCTAAACCGGCTGGGTTCGGACAGCAAACGGTAAAACCATTCCAAATTTAATTTAATAAAAACTTTGGGAGCGCGCAGTTTGATGCCGGAAAGTACATCAAAACTTCCCCCTACACCCAGACAAACGGGCACTCCCAGTTTATTTTTATGCTTCTTTATAAAAATTTCCTGTTTGGGCGCCCCTAGCGCAACCAGAAGAATATCCGGCGTTTGCTGCTTGATTTCCTTAATTATGTTTTCCTCGTCTCCGTCTGCAAAATAGCCATCACGGCAACCGCAAATATTGAGACCCGGGTACTCTCCAGTCAGCTTTTGCGCTGCCAGTTCTGCCACTCCAGGTGCAGCACCAAAAAAGAAAACTTTCCAGCCCTTGGTTGCCGCAAGCTGGCAGAGGCGATGTACCAAATCAATCCCCGTAACCCTGTCTTTTATTTTGCAGCCCAGACTGCGGGCAGCCCATACTATACCTATTCCATCGGGAGTTACCATCTGAGCGGAATTGATTATCTCGCGCAAACCCCGGTCTTTTTGGGCACTATATACTATTTCAGCATTAAGGGTTATTATCTGGTTGGGTTTACCATTATCAATCATTTTCTCAATCGCTGCTAAGGCTTGTTCCATGCTAATCATGTCAATCAAGCAACCTAGAATATCAGCTCTGTTTGGTCTTTTCTTCGTCATTGCTTCCCTCACCTTAATTTGCAGATACTATAAGCATTCCGACGAAACCCCGGAGCAGTTTCATCCGCACCGCTGCACCGAGGCGGGGGATTAGAACCTGCGGCCTGTTTTATTAATAGGAACCCGACCGCTTAAAGAAGCGGGGGAGATCTTTTTACTTTGTTATACTATATTTTGCTATTTTACCCCAATTTCCTTCTTTGAATAATTTATTCTAGACAAAAAAACCCGCCCTACGGCGGGTGCAGCTTATCAATAAAGTATCTAGCTAGGAAGTACTTCCTACCTGATTGATTGCAACATCGTTAAGTTCCTCCTCTGCCTGAACCACTTTTTGCAAGGACTCATAGGCTCTCACTACGGTTATAAGGGTAACCATTTCCTTTACTGCATTTACATTGGACTGCTCAATATAACCCTGCAGTATCTCCGGTTTCTCTACCTCCACCGGGGTTTCGTCAGAATTAACCAGGGTATCCCCCAGTCTCTCCAAATTCTGCAGATTTGTAAAATTAACAATTTTTAATTTCGTTACACTCTCACCATTTATATTAATATTGCCCTCGCCATCAACCACTAACTCACCATCAACCTCAATGGGAGCATCGTTAACATCCAATACCGGATATCCGCTATTGTCGGTCAGCAATTTTTCACTATTAATCTTAAATTCTCCACTGCGGGTGAAGCGCTGGCCTTCCGGGGTCTGAACTACAAAGTAGCCTTCCTTCACAATTGCCAGATCACTTGGATTTTCCGTCTGCTTTATATTGTTATTGTCAAAATCAGTGTATATACCGCTGACAGCGGCACCGGTACCAAGCGGACCAATTACTTCTATCGGCACGTTCACCTTATGTCCACTGGCATCTTCTTTGACTTCCCCCAGACGGCTCATCAGCATTTCCGGAAACGCTTTGGCAATGGCCACGTTTTTTTTGAAACCGCTGGTATTAACATTAGCCAGATTATTTGCCACAACGTCCTGTCTGGCCATTTGCAGCATCATTCCTGATCCAGCTGTATATAATCCTTTGATCAAAACGCTACCCCCATACCATAATCTATAATTTACTTATCGTAATCAATTATGTATAACTTTAATTAAAAGACCCTTTTAGCTCCCCGAGTCTTGGCATTGCTCAATACCGACATCTCATTCAACACCTTGCCGGTGCCCATCGCGACACAGGAAATTGCATCATCAGCTATATGTACCGGCAGATTGGTTTCTTTGGAAAGCAACAAATCCAGTCCTTCCAATAGTGATCCACCGCCGGTCATGACAATTCCGTTATTTACAATATCAGCGGCTAATTCCGGCGGCGTAATCTCCAGTACCTTTTTTACTCCCTCGATAACTGCTGCAACCGGCTCCTGTAAAGCGCCCCAGCTTTCTCGAGAACTGATTCTAATGGTTTTGGGCAAACCACTTACCAGATCTCTTCCTCGCACCTCCATAAAGCGTTCGCGGTTCTCGTCACGAACCAGCGCCGTGCCGACTCTGATTTTTATCTCTTCCGCAGTACGGTCTCCAATCATTAAATTATATTCACGACGTACATAACGGATAATCGCTTCGTCAAACTTGTCCCCGCCAACTCGAAGCGAAGTATTGCATACAATGCCACCTAATGATAGTACTGCTATATCAGAAGTCCCACCCCCAATGTCTACAACCATATGGCCGGTAGCTTCCGAAATGTCTATTCCCGCTCCCAAGGCCGCCGCAACTGGCTCTTCAATAATAAAGGCATGACGAGCGCCTGATGATAAGGTAGCCTGCCTGACTGCCCGTTCTTCAACATCAGTTGCTCCTGTAGGTATGCAAGCAATTACCCGAGGTTTGAAGAAAAAGGTTCGGCCAATAATCTTACGTATAAAATAAGTTAACATTTTTTCTGTGGTATCGTAATCGGCAATGACCCCCTCTTTTAGAGGTCGAATGGCCACTATATGGCCCGGGGTTCTGCCCAACATTTGTCGGGCTTCTTCTCCCACCGCAATTACTCGGTTGGTATTTTTATCTATAGCCACCACTGAAGGCTCATGCAGCACAATCCCTTTGCCCTTTTTAAAGACCAAGACACTTGCTGTTCCTAAATCAATTCCAATATCTTCTGCAAACCACATTTTTAAAAAAGGCCTCCCTAATCATCATATAAAATCATTTTACCTTTAATCTTCTTTAATTGCCATTTATTTTAGGGTTTACGATTTCTATGCGTGAATTCCAGCATATTTCTGCCGGGTTGCCTCTCCTCCGCGAATATGTCTTTCTGATTTATTCTTATCTAAAACAAATTTCACTTGCTCAGCCAGTTCTTGGTTTATACGTGGCAATCTTTCCGCCACATCTTTATGCACTGTAGACTTGCTGATACCGAATACCTCAGCGGTCTGCCGAACCGTGTTTGAGGTTTGCAAAATATATTTGGCAATCTTAACCGCGCGTTTTCTAATATAGTTTTGCATGATTTTCCTCCCCCAGTTGAGTTTCTAAAAATATATTCACAGGGAAGAGGCTAAAGAACTAAAAGCAATTTAAATAAGGGCCATCTCCCTAGGCAAAGATGTCCCTTTTTCTTTGGATTACTTATTTGTTTCCCATTGAAGTTGACAAAAATCGAAATGACAATAGTAGTGTTTTAAAATACTCCGGTAATCAGCGCCTGCTCGAGCCATGCCATTAGCGCCATATTGGCAGAGTCCTACGCCATGACCATAACCGCGGCTATTCACAATTAATTTGCCTTGGGCACTTGAAAATTCCCAGTTGGTTGAAGGCAAATTAAGTATTTGACGGAATTTTTCCCCACTTACAAATAAATTATTTATTTTTAACTTTTTTACCCTGCCGGTTGAGCTTCTTTCACTTATGCTAAGACTTATTGTATTTCCTAATTCTAAACTTTCAAATTCCTCTAAATCCTGTTTCGAAAAAACTTGACAGCTCTGATAGTACTTTGATTCTTGGCAGTAATTGCAGCTAACGGAACGCAGGTATGGAATGTCCTGTCCCCAGGCATTTGCTGCACTTTCAGTTCTACCCCCACAAGTTGAATGGTATAGAGCATCAATTGGCTCCCCATTATATATCATGATTTGACCGGAGGTCGCCTGAACTGCTTTAGTGATTTTATCCCAAAGAATTTTATAGTTTTGCGGATTCCTATGCTTGAATTCAGCAGACGAAATGTAAGCCTGACAACTATAGATATCATCTGAAACGTCGGCTCCCTTTGGATATTTTTTTTCATCAAGGATTTTTTTTAGAGTATAAGTGCGCGCGCATACGGCTTGAGCTTTTAGAGCTTCCAAAGCAAAATTAGCCGGCATTTCTGCGGCTACGGTGCCCTTAATATAATCTTCCAGGGGAAGATTAATCGTACAGTTTTCCCGGCTGAGGTAAAGTTTTATTTCAGGAGCCTGTTTAATCGAGACAGTTTTTGGGCAGTTTTTTATGCTTATACAAAAAGCTATTATGAGCACTATTGAGCATATCGCGGCTGTTTTTCCTTTAATCCGTTTTCCCCGCAAAGCATAACCACCTTAACCGCTCTTTAAGGGAACTACGCCAATAAGTAGGATATTTCACCCTCACCCCTTACGCCTAACCCCTTACATTAAAAATATTAAAAGAACCTGTTTTTAATTCCAGGTTCTTTTAAATTCGTCTAATGCTTGCTCCTAGGCTATTCAGTTTCTCAACTATGCTCTCGTAACCCCGATCTATATGCTCACTGTTGCTGATGGTGGTTGACCCTTCAGCGGTTAAGGCTGCTATAAGCAATGCTGCTCCTGCTCGTAAATCAGTGGCTTTTACATGAGCTGCACTAAGTATGGGTATTCCTTTAATTATGGCCGTCCTTCCTTCAGTTTTAATCCTTGCTCCCATTCTTAACAATTCTTGTACATGCATGAAACGGTTTTCAAAAACTGATTCACTTATAATACTGCTTCCTTCAGCACAAGCTAGATAGACCATAAACTGGGCCTGCATATCAGTTGGAAAGCCTGGATAAGGTAAAGTTTTAATATATACCGGCTTAATGTTTTTGCTTCTTTTTACCCTTACTTGCTTTTCTTCTTCTTCGACTTCAGCCCCACTTTCTACCAGCTTGGCCGTAATCGCTTTCAAATGCTCGGGAATGACATTTTTAATTAATACGTTGCCGCCCGTAGCTGCTGCGGCTACCATATAAGTTCCGGCCTCAATCCGGTCCGGTATGGAAGTATAATCGCTGCTTTTTAATTCCTTTACCCCTTCAACTTTTATAACATTGCTCCCGGCTCCAACTACTTTTCCGCCCATACTATTGATAAAATTGGCGAGATCTACGACTTCTGGTTCTAAAGCAGCATTTTCGATATAGGTCTTTCCTTCTGCCAATGTGGCTGCCATGATAATGTTTTCTGTTGCTCCCACACTCGGAAAATCAAGGTATATATGGTTTCCTCTTAGTTTGGGTGCACGGGCAATAATATCTCCACAGGAAAGATTGATATGAGCGCCCAGAGCCTCAAACCCCTTTAAATGTAAATCAATCGGTCGATTTCCTATGGCACAACCACCTGGTAAAGATATCCGGGCTATTCCTTTGCGGGATAATAGTGGTCCCATTATGAGAAATGAAGCCCTTATTTGTCTAACCAATTCATAGGGTGGACTGTTCTCATTAATGGTTCCATAAAATTTTAATCTGCCTTTTTCCTCCTGTACTTTAATTCCCAGTGCTTTTATCAACTGAATTATAATACCTACATCATTAATCATGGGTACATTGTTAATACAGATTTCATCATCACATAGTAATGATGCTGCTAATATGGGTAAAATTGCATTTTTTGATGTACTTACTTCAACTTCACCTTTTAGTATTGCTTTATCATTAATCATCATTTCCAAATTTTAATATCACCTCCTTGGCTAATAATTATTAATAATACCTGGAGCACCTATATAAACCCGTGTTTTTCCCGCTTTTGCGTCGTTTCTTATTTTCGCCTCAACATTATATACCTGATCATAACCGGCTATGGCAGGTACTACATTGCTCATGTCTGGACTGAAACCGATAATTGCGAGCGAGTTCCCATCTCTATATATCTTATGTTCCTTCGCTCCTAGATTTTGCATTATTACCCTTAATATTTTTTTCTGAGAATCTGAAGCATTGATTTGATTTGCTATCTCACCAGAGTATTGATGATAGCAGATCCATTTAAGATCATCACGGTATTTTTGGATAATTTTCTGGTATTTTTCTAAATTATTGCTGTTATTTTTGGAGCTAAAGCTAAGCATATAGAAGCTTTCGTTATTCCTCTGATCTGAACCAATTGCAAATCTGTAGTATTCTTCCTTTTGCGAATATTCATAACGTAGAATGGTAAGACTCTGATTTGTTTCTAATTGCAGTTGACCTGCTCTTGCTGGCATATCCAGGTATTGAAGCAAGGAAAGCATATTTTGCTCTAATTCTTGTGATGTGTTTGATGTATTTATTTTTGCCCAACAATCTAAGCGAGATTCAAGTGAAATTGCACCGATTGATGCAAAAGATAGGTAATATGGTGAGCGATTATCTATTTCCTTTTCAATTGTATAATCAATAATTAGGTTGGCAAGTGCACATAATACTATAAAAGCAGTTATATATATTCCAGTTTTTATCATATTTAGCCCCCTGTGGATTGCTAAATAGATTCTTGCCATAGTTACTTTAAAATATTCTGCTAATGCTTCAAGAAGCCTTAAAATAACTATGCAAACTTGAATGAATCGCTTCAATCAACAATAAAATCCCGTACCACTAATGTGACACGGGAAGTTATGAGCAACCGCGGAATATTCATTTATTCGCTCGCCAGTTTCTTTAGCTTTTAAGCATCGGAGCAGTTTCAATAAAGCACTGTAAAGGCGGAGGATATAGCCCGCCGCCTGTTTCGTTAATCCAGACCCAAAGAAGCTGGCGACATCTCTTCGCCCGCTATATATAAATTCTAGGCTTCGCTAAAATCTGAATCATCCATATTCAAAGGCTCATAACTGCCGACTTGACTTTCGTATTCTTGTCTCTCCTTGGCCATTGCTTGCATTTCCAGTTCAAGTTCATTTGCCAATCCCAATTTACGCATATGTTCTTCCTGCAGCCTTTTTGCTTCCAATGCACGCATTTGTATTTTATAGGTTTGTTTCCATACTAAAACACCAAAAACCAGGGTAGTCACAAAAACAAATCCGATAAGCATAAGGAACATTGTTTTCATAAACGCTCCCCCCTATCTGCCTTGATTTTTAAGCATCGGAAGAAACTGCGGAGCAGTCTCTTCCGAACCACTGCAACGTGACGAGGGATTAGAACCCGCCGCCTGTTTTGTTAATAGGAACCCAACCACTTAAAGAAACGGGGGATATATTTCGCCTCGCTATAACTATTTACTGTCATTATCCTCGTCTTCATCATCAACCCATATTCTTCTATGCATTTCTTCCTTCTCTTTTCGTTTAGCTTTTTTTGCCAGTGCATTTTCCTGTACCTTTTTCGTGGTTTGCCAGAGTACAAGATAAATTAATACTTTCAGAAAATAGTACATCAAGGTAATGATGATAAGGTACTTCAACATACTGTTCATATTAGTATTATGTTTTACTCCTCCCAAAAATATCTCTCTAATTTCTTATTATCTCTATGTATAGATTATTATATCTATTTGTCCAAAAAATTTAAAGCCGGAAGGTTTTAACACCTTCCGGCTTAAATATTTTTATAACTACATGGGTTTTTCCGCAGCCTTAATACGGGCAATGGCTCTTTGTAAGGCCATTTTGGCGCGGGTATGGTTTATCTCCTCGGTACGAACTGCCAATCTCTTTTCGGCTCTTTCCAAAGCTGCCTTGGCGCGAAGGACATCAATGTGTTCACCGGGCTCAGCGGTTTCAGCCAGAACCCGGGTTGAATTATCGATAACCTCAATGAAACCACCACTTATAGCCATGTTTTTTGAAACTCCATTGGCATTCTTGTAACGAAGCACACCAATATTAAGTGCTGCCACCAGCGGTGCATGGTTTTTCATGATTCCCAGTTCACCTTCGGCCCCAGGAGCAACCATAAACTGAATCTCATCTTTTAAAAGAATCTCTTCAGGTGTTACTATTTCTAGCATGAAGGTGCTTTCTGCCATTGGCTACGCCCCCAGTCTCTTAGCTTTGGCCATCGCAGTATCTATACTACCTACCATGTAGAATGAATCCTCAGAAAGACTATCATGTTTGCC
>JAQUXM010000059.1 GCA_028692415.1 Syntrophomonadaceae bacterium
CCATGGATACAGCTCCTGAGATTACAGCTGGACGCACATGTCTGCCGGTTGCAATGGTAGCCCAGGTTTTCGGGTCTACAGCTTCCTGGGATGCAGCAACCCGGACTATTACAATTAAATAATCACTTAAGATATTGGAGATTTTTTGCTTGGTAATATCCCCGGAAAATAAAGAACTGCCAGTCGTGCGGAAACCTGGCAGTTCTATTTCATACTAATGCTTATATACCATATTATTAATTAAGAATATATTTTCTATGTTCATGCAGTTGATTCCCTTAAGACCTTCTCCAGAAATACTCCAGCTATAATAGGATCAAACTGTTTCCCTGCATTTCTTTCAATTTCTGCAATAACCATATCATCGCTTAAAGCCTTCCGATACGGTCTATCACAAGTCATGGCATCGTACGCATCAGCAAGGGCCATAATTCGTGCCTGCAATGGTATTTCTTCGCCTTTTAGTCCCTTGGGGTAGCCTTTGCCATCCCATCTTTCATGATGAGCTAAGACGTATTCTGCTATTTGTGAAAATTCATTTACGGACATTAAAATACGATATCCTGTTTCCGAGTGCCGCTTGAGTTCGAACCATTCAGCATCATTAAGCGTACCGGGCTTATTTAGTATAGCTTCATCCAGGGCTATTTTTCCTATATCATGCATTAATCCACCTGCACGAAGTTCACCAATATTCTCCGCACTTATATCTAAAGCATGTCCTATGGCGGAACATAATTCACTTACCCTTTGAGAATGTTGCTCTTCACGTTTATTCTTTTCATAGAGCGTGCTGATAATTACTTTAATAGTTCTATTCCTCATACTGGAGCTTTCAGATAGTTTGCGTCTATACATATTATCTTCAGCTTGCTTAGATACATTATTCATGACCTCTGTCGCTACATGCTTGGTTGCCCAGCCAAAAGAGACGGACGGAACAATAGAATCGATTTTCTGCTGGGCAAGGGTTCCATTTATTCGTTTTACAATTATTTTTGCTTCCTCTGCATCGGTGTTTGGTAATAGAAACATAAATTCATCTCCGCCAATTCTGGCAATTATATCATCGGTACGGCATTCGTTTTTCATAATCTCAGCTACTTTACTTAAAAGCCTGTCACCCATCACATGCCCAAAAGCATCATTGGTAAGTTTTAATCCATTGACATCTGCCATAACCAGTGTTATGGGCAGATTTCTTTCTGTATCCAGTCTTTTTAACTCTTCTTCGAAAAATCTGCGATTATATAATCCGGTTAGGTAATCATGATAGCTCAAATAGTTTATTTTCTCTTGCCGTTCCTTTTTTTCACTAAAGTCTCTAAATACCAACACTACACCATTAATTTTACCATCCTCATCTTTAATGGGGGCAGCGCTATCTTCAATAGGTCTGTCAGTGCCATCTTTGGAAACCAATATGGTATGATTGGCAATTTCAACAGTTTTGCCAGTCCCTAATACTTCTTTGCTCGGGCTTAAACATCTTTCCCGGGTAAACTCATTATATATATTAAATACTTCTTCCAGGGGTTTTCCGAAAGCTTCCTCCTGCAGCCAACCGGTAAGCTGTTCCGCAACTTTATTAAACAGTTTGATTTTACCCTGGTCATCGGTTGAAATTACACCATCACCAATTGATAACAACGTCATCTTCTGAATAGCAGCCTCCTCTGCTCTGGCTTTTTCCAATTCTTTGCGTTCAGTGATATCGCGAACCGCTTGGATAGCACCAACTATATTTCCATCAACGTCAATGAGCTTTGAAGCTGCTCCCCATAAATAAGCACCTTTGCCATGATAAGTGCAGGGCACATATGTTTCACCGGTGATAATAGCGCCATCCTGTCTTATAAATTCATACTTTCCCTTTATCTGATCGTATTCGCGGTTGGACATAAGGGCCAGGTCTACCAAGACGGGACGTCGTTCTCCATAAAAGGGGATCGCATATTCGTAATTACCACGACCAATTATTTCTTCCTTTGATACGCCTGTCATTGCTTCCATTGCTTTGTTCCAAAAGACAACCTTTCCCTCATGATCAATAACTGATGTAGCATCGGGCAAATTTTCAATGACCTGTTCCATCTGTTGTTGTGATTTTTTTAATTCATCTTCCATTAGTTTGCGATCAGTTATATCGCGCATCGATTCGATCGCTCCTGCTAAATTACCATGCGTGTCGTAAAGAGGGCCAGCTTTAGCTAAAAAGAAACGTGGTTCACCATGAATGACCGGCAAATTGGTTTCCGCTGTAATAGTTTCCTTATCGCGATAAAGGGCATAATATCGTTTTTCTGTTTCCTTATCGGGGAAAAGAACCTGATCAATTAAAATAGGACGTCTAACATTATAAAAAGGTAATGCGTACTCGTAGTTTCCTTTACCTATAATATTTTTGGTCTTAATACCGGTCATTTCTTCCGCCGCCTGGTTCCACACGGTTACTTGACCTTCGTTGTTAATAACAAAGGTGGGGTCGGGTAAGAAATTGATAATATCAGCGAGGCGTTGCTCGGAATCATGCAATGCCTGTTCTTGTTGCTGGAGTTGCCGGTATTGATTTCTTAGTTCTTCCTCGGTAGCAATAAGCTCCTCAAGAAACGCCTCCATTTGTTCGTAGGCTGCCTGTAATTCTTCTTCGGCGTTCTTACGCTCGGTAATGTCTATGCCAATTGACTGGTAGTAGATAAGTTCGGAATCATTATTAAATATGGCTCGATTGGTCCAACGCTGCCACAATTTGGTTCCATCCGGTGCAATGACGAGTTGCTCGTGTGTATGTATAGGTTGGCTAATGGTAAGCGAACTGTAATTCTTGAAAACTTCCTGGCGAATTGCTTCGTTGGGCAGCATATCTAAGAATATGTTTCCTATCAACTCGTCCCTATTCCTTTGAAAATATTCACAGCAAACGCGGTTCACGTAGGTCAATGTTCCGTCTGGCAAAAATGTACAAACCATAGCCTCCATATCTTCCGCCAGACTCCTATATTTGCTTTCACTATTACGCAACATCTCCTCGCTTTGTCGTAAAGCTGCTTCAGTCTGTTTACGTTCGGTAATATCACTAGCAATGCCTTCAAAGCCAGTTGTTTTCGCGCTTTCGTCCCGTAAAGGCATGCCATTGCTGGTATGCCAGCGCCAGGACCCATCGACATGTTGAACACGGTATTCGACTCCCGATTGTCGTTGTCCGGTTTGGATAGTTTTTTTCAGGAAGGACTTACAAGAAGTAATATCATCAGGATGAACAAACGGCTGGAATGGTTTTCCAATCACCTCGTTTACCGGGTGTCCTAAAAGCATAGTCCATCCACTGGATACAAAGGTGAATACTCCTTCCGTGTTGAGTGTATAGATTATGTCATGGCTATTGTCAATCAATTCGCGGTATTTTTCCTCGGATCGTTGCAAGGCCTCTTCCGCAAGCTTGCGCTCAGTGATATCTACAAAAGAAGCCACTGTCTTTTTGGTTCCAGGAATAACAGCTACCGTGATGTTAATATCTTTAATGTCTCCCCAACGGGTCACAAGCTTAAATTCATATTGGGCCGGAACAGATGTATCGTCAATCCGGCGTTTTCTATGAAATTCCTTCATCCTTGGCAAATCATCATCAGCAACAAAAGTAGTCCATTTCATCTTATTCTCAATTTCTTCTTTGGAATAACCCAGGAGTTTCTCAAGCTCTCCGTTTGCTAAAGAGATTAACATATCTTCTTCCAGAACCATTATGGATGTACCACTGGTTTCGAAAATAGTCCGATAAATAAACTCTAAATCTCGCTTAGCTTCCTCGTCACTCCTCCTTGCGGTAATATCAATACAGAAACCTAATATGGCAGTCTTTCCTTCATATTCAATTACCGCTTCATTGAAGTCAATCCACCTAACTTCCCCGTTCTTGTTAATAATTTTAATTTCCTGCTTGGAACATTGTTCTTGTCCAGTTTTGGCGGTTAGGGTCATTTCCTTAACCAATTGTTTATACTCCGGCTCAACTATTTCCCAGGCAGATTTCAAAGCATACAATTCTTCAGCACTATAGCCGCTAATCTTTTCAAAAGGAGGGTTTACAAATACATACTTGCCTTGTTGGACAACACAAATGGGTGTAATAATGTTTTCTACAAGTATCTTGAATTGCTTATTAATTTTTTCGGAATTTTTCACTTTATTAGTAGTAGATCTTTCAATATTACCTGGATAGTCCATATTCATCACCTCATTCATTTAAAGTAGAAAATGGCAAAATAATGACAATATTCCCTATATTCTGAAAATCCTCCTATTTAGCAAGATGTATGTGTCGAAATTACTAGGCTACCTGGGGACGTCGTATACCTAATTGAGAAATCCAAATAAGATCGGGTGCATCCATAGTTAGGTATATTAATAATGCTCAGATCAATCTGGATCGTTGTTAAAACGCAAAAAACCGCCACTTGGACGGGTTCTCATTTATTGCTTATTGATTTAATACTGTTACCGTAGATTTTCGGTCTTCGCAAGCGATAATAGGTATTGATGATTTCATCTAACTTTTGACTTAGGCGAATTACTTCTGGATCGTGCAACCCTTTAATTGTACCTAGCTCATTCAGTTCTTTACGCAACTCCTCTATACTCTGAATAATTCTCATATTTACCCCCCTTTCATTGCTAACAATGAGATGGGATCATAATTTATTATATTGTCAGACCAATATTATGTATAATCTCACATTACTACATATAATATATTTTTTCTTATTTATTTTCCGACAAATATCGATATTCAGATGCTCCCACTATTTATAATACCAAAGGCACAGGGCATGTAGGTTGTACCGTTATGTATAGATTTTCATAAAGGCAGAATAAAATTGTTATAATAATACAGATGAATAATCGTTGGGTTTTCGAATTTAACATTGCTACCCTGCCTTTCGGTATTAAATAACCCGGTTAAATTCCAACAAGTCGGGTTGCGACTCTTAACCTTTTTTAACGTTCATTAAATCCTTCACCCTGACTTCGGGATGGTGATATCTGGAATACGCAGAAGTTTTATGTCCATACTGCAAAGCCTCTTGAGGGCACCATTGTATACATGACAAGCACTGCTCACATTGATTATGCCAGACTAATTTCTCATTTTGGATCTCAATATTTTGAGCCGGACAGATATTAACACATAACTCGCATTATATATAGTTGGGATGGATGTTTGTATATGCGAAATTTTATTTTAACATGTAATTAAATAATATATAATTTAATTACATGTTACTCGATTGCTTGGAGCCCAGCCATTGTACGCAAGGTTTATCATTCGAATGGAGGAATCTCAGTGCAAACTAAAATGACCGAACTATTTGGAATCAAGTATCCTATTATGTGTGGCGGTATGTTGTGGCTATGCAAACCTGATCTTTGCGCTGCCATTTCCAATGCCGGCGGATTAGGTAATATCACCGCTGCCAATTATGACTCGGGGAAAGAATTCCGGGAGGCTGTTAGAATAACCAAAAATCTCACCGACAGGCCTTTTTCAGTTAATATCACCCTGATGCCGTCCTTCCGAATCAGCCAGCAAACTTATGACCAGTATTTCCAGATATGTTGTGAAGAAAAGGTAGCTGCCATCGAGGTTTCAGGTAAACCAGCCCAAGAATATATCGGCATGGTTCACGAGGCAGGGGTAAAGATCATGCATAAAGTAGGAGCCGTAAGACACGCAGTGAATTGCGAAAAGCTTGGCTATGATGCAGTAATTGCGGCTGGTATTGAGGAAGGCGGCCACCCGCTGAATGATGATGTTTCGACCATGGTTCTTAC
Organism: Syntrophomonadaceae bacterium; assembly: GCA_028692415.1. Lineage (GTDB taxonomy): Bacteria > Bacillota > Syntrophomonadia > Syntrophomonadales > Syntrophomonadaceae > JAQUBU01. Next base: position 5,830 of record JAQUXM010000059.1, read on the forward strand.
CCCTCGCATTGCAGATACGGTGAAGATACCGGTTATTACTACCGGTGGGATTGCCGATGGCCGAGGTCTGGCCGCAGCACTAGCTCTGGGTGCGGATGGTGTTATGATGGCTACGCGGTTCATCGCCACCCATGAGTGTCTGGTCCACCCGAATATCAAAGATGAAATTCTCAAGCGCCAGGAAAATGAAACCACTTTGATAACCAAATCCATCGGTATGCAGGGCCGTGCTTTGAAAAACGCTCTGGTAGAGGAGATCCTTAATATCGAAAAAAACGGAGATACTTCAAAACTCTGGCCTTTGCTTACCGGACAAAGGGTTAAAGAAGCCTGGCAGACGGGAGATGTGAGTGCTGCTGCCTTTTATGTTGGCCAATCCATCGGACTGGTTAACAATGTACTTAGCTGCGCCCAACTGCTTGATGGCATGGTGGAACAAGCAGCGCAAATATTACGTAACAATCAGGAAATGTTCTAAGTTATCAAAACAAATAGGGTCAAGTATGACCCTATTTGCTTTCGTTGCATTCATTTTTCAATTTTTCAATTTTTCAATTGTAGGTCTAAAAGAGGATGCACTGAATCAAATTCATGACAATCAAGGGTTAGCCTTATTCTATCGTAACTAGCAATTCCCCATTCTTGACCTGCTGGCCTTCCTTCACATTGATACTTAAAATACGGCCATCCAGGGGAGCCATAATCTGGGTTTCCATTTTCATTGCTTCAATGATAATCAAGCTTTGCCCAGCTTTCACCGATTCACCGTCTTTGACCAATATTTTGGCAACTGTACCGGGAATACTGGCCCCAATCTCGTTTTTGTTTCCAGGATCGGCAAAAACCGTGGACTGAACCACATCACCTTTTTTATAAACCTTATCCAATATCGATATTTCTCGAGTATTGCCATTTACCTCAAAATCGATTTTTCTGAAACCCTCTTTGTCAATTTTTCCTATATTCACAAGTTTAATAATAAAGGTCTTCCCTTCATCAATATCAACTTCACAGATTTCGCCTTCGCTGATACCATCAAAAAACACCGGGCTGTTCATGCGGCTCAGATCCCCATAGGTCTTTTTGAACTCCAGGTATTCTTCAAATACCTTGGGATATAATATATAGCTTAATATTTCTCTCAGTGATGGTTTGATATGGTATTTATCCTCCAATATTGCTTTGGTTGCTGCAAAATCAGCCGGCTCCAATAATTCGCCGGGACGGCAAGTAATCGCGTTCCTGCCCTTCAAGACAATGTTTTGAATATCTGCCGGGAAGCCCCCCACCGGTTGCCCCATCATACCTTCAAAATAGGCTACCGCAGAATCAGGAAAAGCCATATCTTTTCCTTTTTCAATGAAATTCTCTGGAGTTAAATCGTTTTTGACCATGAATATGGCCAGGTCCCCGACCAGTTTGGATGAAGGAGTGACTTTAACGATATCCCCCAGCATCTCATTGACGGTTTTATACATTTCCTTTACTTCCTGGAATTTGTGACCCAGTCCGAAACTCTCCACCTGGGGTTTGAGATTGGAATACTGTCCCCCGGGGATTTCATATTTATAGACTTCGGCCGTGCCTGATTTAAGACCGGATTCGAATTGGCTATATATCGGCCTTATGTCGCTCCAATAATCAGCAATCTCCTGAATCTCATCCAGATTTATGCCGGTGTCTCTATTCGTATTCTCCAGTGCAGCTACAACCGAGTTAAGCGCGGGCTGGCTGGTAAGCCCTGACATGCTGTTAAAAGCGGTATCCACTATATCGACCCCAGCTTCGGCAGCCATAAGGATAGTCGCCACTCCATTACCACTGGTGTCATGGGTATGCAAATGAATAGGCAGAGAGACTTCATTTTTTAGGGCCTTGATTAATTTCTCAGCCGCATATGGTTTCAAAAGCCCCGCCATATCCTTGATACCCAGAATATGCGCTCCCATTTTTTCTATTTGTTTGGCATTTTCCACATAGTATTTTAGTGAATATTTATCTTTGCTGTCATCCAAAATATCCCCGGTATAGCAAATACAAGCCTCCGCCAGCTTGCCGGTTTTCAAGGTTTCGTCAATCGCAACTTCCATACCCTGCAGCCAGTTTAAGGAATCAAAAATTCGGAAGACGTCTATTCCAGCATCTGCGGCTTCCCTGATAAAAGCTCTTACCATATTATCCGGGTAATTGGTATAACCTACGGTATTGGCCCCGCGGATTAACATTTGCAGCATTATATTGGGTATCCTTTGGCGAAGCTCAACCAGTCTTTCCCAGGGGCACTCTTTCAGAAAGCGATAAGCAACATCAAAGGTAGCACCTCCCCACATTTCCAGCGAGAACAAATCCCTGCCCAAATGAGCGGTGGCTTCAGCAATTCTTAACATGTCGGTGGTTCTTACCCGGGTAGCCATTAAAGACTGGTGGGCATCCCGCATGCTGGTGTCCGTGAGCAACAGTTTGTCCTGGGCTTTGATCCAGTCAACAACCCCTTGAGGGCCCTTTTTATCCAGAATAACCTTGGTGCCGCCAGGTTTACCCAGGCTGGAAATTTTAGGCACCCGGGGTACATCATAATCTTCCTTATGCACTTTGCCTTCATTAACCACTTTTTCGGCTATAAAATTCAATATCTTGGCTTCATGGTCTTCTTTGGGAGTTATATCGAAAAGTTCCGGGGTATGGTCTATAAAACCAGTGTCACATTCCCCTTTTATAAACTGGGGATGAGATAGAACATTCAACAAAAAGGCTTCATTGGTCTTAACCCCGCCGATAACCGTTTCGCGAATAGAGCGCTTGGATTTGTTGATGCTGTCTTCAAAGCTGCGGGCCCAGGAGATGATCTTGACCAGCAGGCTATCATAATATGGACTGATGACCGCACCGGTGTAGCCGTTGCCGCCATCCAGCCTGATCCCGAAACCGGAACCCGTTCTATATACATCGATTTTCCCGGTGTCAGGGGCAAAACTATTAGTCGGGTCTTCAGTAGTAACCCGGCATTGAATGGCATACCCTCGAAGTTTTATGCTGCTTTGCCGGGGAATGCCAATCTGTTTGCTGTTTAGTTTATATCCCTCGGCAATTAATATTTGACTTTGTACTATATCAATCCCGGTAACCATTTCCGTAATGGTATGTTCAACCTGAATTCTCGGGTTCATTTCAATAAAGTAATGGTTGCCCTGATTATCCAAGAGAAATTCCACGGTCCCGGCATTCCGATAATCTACGGATTGAGCAATTTTAACGGCATCAGCACATATCACCTGTCTTTGTTTTTCCGAAATTGCAAAGGCGGGGGTGAACTCTATTACTTTTTGATGCCTTCTTTGAATCGAACAATCTCTTTCATACAAATGAACAACATTGCCATAGTTATCACCCAGAATCTGAACTTCAATATGTTTCGGATTCTCCAGGTATTTTTCGATAAAAATATCATCTATCCCAAAGGCTTTGCGCGCTTCATTTTGGGCACTGTGAAACTCTCTCAGCAAATCCGTTTCGTTGCGGACAATTCTCATGCCCCGGCCGCCGCCACCTGCCGAAGCTTTAAGCATGATCGGGTAAGCACATTGCTTGGCAAACTTTAGCGCCTCAATATCCGACTTTATCGGCTTCTCCACCCCGGGAATGGTCGGTACCCCTATACGCTGGGCGAGCAGTTTGGATTTTATCTTATCTCCCAATCTATCCATCATGTTAGGTGTCGGCCCAATAAACTCAATCCCGGAATCTATGCACTCTTTGGCAAACTCTGGATTTTCAGCCAAAAAACCATAACCCGGATGTATAGCGTCCACGCCTTTTTTTAAGGCCAGGTTGATGATTTCCTCGATGCTTAAATAAGCCTCGATCGGACCTTTATTATTACCGATTAAATATGATTCGTCTGACTTGCTTCTAAATAAAGCTAATTTATCCTCATTGGAATAAATAGAAACCGTCCTGATACCCAGTTCATGACACGCTCTAATAACGCGAATGGCGATTTCTCCACGGTTGGCAATCAAAACCTTTTTAAAATTCCTCACATGAACCTCCCAAACTTCTAAGCTACTTGATAATCTTAATAAAACGTTCCAGCAATTGTCGATCAAACTGCGTCCCGGCATGCTTATATAGTTCTGTTATGGCCTCTTCTTTGCTCAAAGGATGCCGGTAGGGCCGCATACTGGTCATGGCATCAAATGCGTCTACAATAGTTATAATACGACATTCCAGAGGAATTTGCTCACCTTTTAAACCCAAGGGATATCCACTTCCATCCCAGCTTTCGTGGTGCTGTAATATCCAATCAGCTACCCCGGCTAATTCCGGAAAGGCCTGGGCAATACGTCTGCCGGTTTCACAGTGCCTCTTTATTTCAGCCCCTTCTTCGAGCGTAAGCGGTCCGGGCTTCAAGAGGATATGATCACCGATTTGCATTTTACCAAGATCGTGATGCTCCGCCAACAACCTCAGTTTATTAATACTTTCACTTGATAGCCCCATTTCCTTCGCCAGTGCTTCGGCCAAATCCTGCATCCTTTGTATATGGCCTTGTTCCGCAAAATCCTTGGCCTCCAGAATACGTTTGACTGACTGAAAAATCGAATTATGGGTTGCTTGCTTTTGCACCCCTTTCACCTTATACATATTGTTATCGGCTTCCTTAAAAAGTTCATTTATACTTTTATCTTTGCCGCTACTGCTGGCGTATCCCAATGATATATTTAAAGGCAGTTCCACAGGATCAAAATTGCTTTTCTCCACTAATAATTTTATCCTTTGGACTACATTTTGAGCATCCTGCAAGGCACTATGGGAGAGGAGAATAGCGAATTCATCACCACCCACTCTTGATACCACATCTCCATCCCGAACCCCGGCACTGAGAATCTTCGCTGCTTTGATCAAAAGCTGATCACCTGCATCATGTCCCAGAGAATCATTTATTACTTTCAGCCCGTCCAAATCGCACATGATCATACTGACGGGATAATGTCTGCCAGCCTCCAAACGCCGCATCTCTTCGGCGAAATAAGTGCGGTTATAAAGGCCGGTAACACTATCGTGCAGGCTATTAAATCGCAAGCGTTCTTCAACCTTCTTGCGTTCGTCGATTTCCTCCTTTAAGGATTGGGAAAGCTGTACCAGGGCTGCGGTTCGTTCTTCCACCCTTTGTTCCAACATCTGATGCGCCTTTTGAAGTTCTGCCTCGCCGCGCAAACGCTCGGTTATATCGCGCGCCACTATCACGATATATTTATCATTTTCAAATGATACCAGGGTCAAGGTAACTTCGACCGGAATTGCGCTCCCGTCACATTTCCTGAATGCAGTAACACTGGTTTCGCGGTATGGTATAGTTTCATCTGCTATATAATTCTTTAAACCGCTCCAAAATGATCCGGGTTTGGCTACAAAGATGTCAAAAGAGCTTGATAACATTTTTTCCCTGGCATATCCAAGCTGTGTGCAAGCTGACTCATTAATATCTATAATTTTACCCGAAGAACTCTGCAGCAAAAATATCAAATCATGGCTTTGATCCAATAAAGCTCGAAAGCGCTTCAAATCATCGATCCGCTGCTGCAGTTCCGGATAATAACTCTTGCGTAAAGATTTTTCGCCTAATCCTATAAGCTGTTCGCGCAGGGTTTCCGAATTTTTATAATGCGGCATTGAATATCCCCTCTATTTCTGCTGCACTTGGTGTGATAGGATTGGTTGCCATGCATGCATCCTCCAAAGCCCGCCGGGTAAGGTCCGGTATATGCCTGGGCTCTATCCCGATATCCCTAAGTGTTCTGGTAACACCGGATTTCTGACGCAAGTCTGCTATTGCCGTCAAGAGATCTTCTTTAATATCCTCCGGCCTCCGCTTGGCTATTTTTATCCCAAAAGCCTCGGCAATCATAGCATAGCGTTCCCGGGCCGCATAATAATTGAAGTTGATTACCGGCTCCAGCAATATGGCATTACACTCGCCATGGGCCAGATCCAGAAATCCGCCCAGGCTGTGGGCCATCGCATGTACTGCCCCCAGAATCGCGTTGGAAAAGGCCAAACCGGCTTCCATACTGGCCAGCATTACCTTGCTCCGGATCAAAAGATCTTCAGGAGCTTCCAGCGAAGCCAGCAAATACCCGTTTATTAAGCGGATAGCCTCTAGGGCATGAAGATCGGTTATAGGGGAGCTGACGTTGGATACAAATGCTTCAATAGCATGTGTTAGGGCATCCAGACCGGTACAAGCCGTTAAAAATGGTGACATGGTCGTAAGAGTCTGCGGGTCAATTAAGGCAACATCAGGAACCACCGCTTTACTGACAATCGCGATTTTTACTTTTTCCTTTTCATCCATGATGATCGCAAATTGCGAAACGTCTGCTGAGCTACCGCCCGTCGTAGGTATACATACCAGCGGTGGAATAGGAACATTAACCCGGTCCACACCTTCAAATTTGGTAATTGCTGCATTATTATTGCCTACAATACCAATGCCCTTGGCACAATCTATGACACTGCCGCCTCCCACCGCGACAATAACATTGCAGTTATTTTTGTGGTATATTTCCGCACCTTTCATTATTTCACGGGTTTTAGGATTAGGTGTTACCCCGTCAAAAAATACATAAGGCAAGCCTTCTTCCTTGATAGACTGCATTACTTGTTCAGTCCAACCTGCCGATGTTATTCCCGGATCAGTAACGATTAGTATTTTTCGGGCACCCAGATTATAGGCATAGCGTCCGGTTAAATGCCTGGCCCCTACACCGAAAACTATCTCCGGAGCTACAAATTTGCGAAGATGTAATTCCGTCGGCAATAACAAAGGTTCCATTTAATCAACCCCCATACTAGGCTATTGTCGATGATTTTCGACATGCATATAATAATATCCTGCACAGTACAGCAGTTCTGCTTCTCCACCAAGTCTTTACTCTATTCAAAATTCATAATATTAGCAAAAAAATCACCAGCTAATAATCGCCAGTGATTCTAATTACCATTATAGTATAGAGATGTAATGATAGAAATAAAAAAATATGCGATGAATTCTACCGCTTTTCCGAGGATTTAATTTACTGCAATATGTTGCGTACCTATTTTTCCATAAGCTTTGTTCACTGATTTTACTGACATATTATAGTGCCCATCCTGCTCCAGACGTTCTTGTAAATGGGGAAACTGTTTACGAGGCAATATTATGTTCAATATCAGCCTCTCCTTACCCTCCATTCCATAACCTACACTGGTGGTTACCGAATATCCTATATCTCTTAAGCGGTCAGCCAATACTTTCCCTGCTGGCGGATGTTTATAGATACTAACTTCAAGAAGACCTAACGCCAGTTTATTCTCAATGAGATTACCCAGAAATATACCGGCAATTCTACCGGCGGCAAAAGCAAAAATATAGGAAATTCCAGAGGACTCGGCAACCAACTTAAAAGCATAGGCAATAATCAAAGCATCCAAAAAAGTTGTAATATATGCTGGTTTGATTACCTGGCGGCTCAAGAATAGAGTTTTCAAAGTTCCTAAACAGGTGCTTAAAGCATTTAGCGCAAAAATTATCAGACAATTTACTAACACGAAAATCACTCCTTTCATAAAAATAAAGAGTACTCCTGATGAACAGGAGTACTCTTGCAAGTTTCCTGGAAAAGCGATAACTAAATATAAAAATACCACATTTTATGGGCTTTGTAAAGCCCAAGTCCAGATATATCCTAGCAGTCCTTGACATTATCATCCTCTTCAGGAAAGCTTGCAGTTTGATTTAAACGCCCGGCGCGTTGCGCAGAGTCACGTAACAGATACTCAATATGCGCGTTTACACTGCGAAATTCATCGGCAGCCCATTTTTCCAATACCTCGTAAAGCTTGGGATTTATTCTGAGCGGGAAACTTTTCTTAACAGCCATAATGAAGCCTCTCGTTTAATAAAGACTGCCGGTATTGATTACCGGTTGGGCTGCCCGGTCAGATACTATAGCCACCAACAAATTATTAATCATGGCCATTTTACGTTCATCATCAAGTTTAACAGTGCCATCCTGCTCCAATTGAACTAAGGCCATTTGCGCCATACCAACCGCACCCTCTACAATTATCTGGCGAGCTGCCAGGATGGCCGAAGCCTGTTGACGCTGCAGCATGGCACTGGCAATCTCCGTAGCGTAAGCCAAATGAGTCAGTCTGGCCTCCAGCACCTCCACTCCGGCCAAGGCCAGCCTTTCCTGGAGTTCAAGTGCCAATTCGCGGGCTACTTCATCCGCATTCCCGCGCAGTGAATAGCCTGTGCCTTCAAAGGTGTCATAAGGATATCTGGTAGCTACATGACGAAGTGCGGTTTCACTTTGAATCTCCACGAATTTCTCATAATCATCTACATCAAACAAAGCCCGGGCACTGTCAACAACCTTGAATACAATCACCGCTGCAATTTCAATGGGATTACCTTCAACGTCATTTACCTTTAACATCTTGCTGTTAAAATTGCGCACCCGCAAGGATATCTTTTTATGTCCGGTTAAAGGGACTACCAGCCACATGCCATTATCGCGCATACTGCCGATATAGCGCCCAAAAAAGGTCAATACCCGTGCTTCATTGGGTTGAACAATCACCAGACTGGTAAATAACAATAACAACGAAACCAGCGTTAAAACAATCGCCGAAATGAAACTTAAGGTTAAAAACTGATAAACTGCGCCGCATAATAGCAACAAGATAAGTACAATCCCCAAAAAACCGTTAAGTTTAAGTGCTTTTCGTTCAGTCATAGTAAATTCCCCCATTCACATAATATTATATAGATATTATTATGATATCACTTTCTCATCGAATGTAAACAATAAAATACATTCCACAGGAATATGCCTTTAACAGGCGGATAAACTTTGACAAGTCGATTAGTTTGAATTATAATTTCATTGCCTTGTTCTTTAAGTGATCTCCTTTTTGGGGAACTAAGTCCAAGAGTATTTCCAGAAGGGAGGATGATTACGTGTTTGAAGACAAGTATTTAGTATGTAAGGATTGTGGTAATGAATTTCTGTTCTCCGCATCGGAGCAGGAATTTTACGCAGAAAAGGGTTTTGAAAATGAACCCGGTCGTTGCCCAGATTGCAGAAGAGCACGCAAACAACAACGTAATGGTTTTGGTGGTAACTCTCGTTATAGAGAAGATCGTCCTATGTTCAAGACAGTATGTGCTGCGTGTGGTCAAGAGACAACCGTACCATTTGAGCCGACAGGTGACAGACCGGTTTACTGTAGAGATTGCTTCCAGGCCAAAAGAAGCCGCAACTACTAAAAGTCAATCATTAAAGAGGCTGCCCAAGGCAGCCTCTTTTGCTTGTCAATAAAGTTAGAGCAGACTCTTTTATTATTCAACTCAACTTTCGCAGTTGACTTATTACAGTACGGTAGTGCTGAAATGTCATTGCGAGCGAAGCGCGGCAATCATATTTTCTATATGCAGCTATAACAAACAACTTGGACGGTTTATAGATTGCTTCGCTATGCTCGCAATGACAGAATTGCAAAGCAATCGTTTCTTTACCGCATT
>JAQUXM010000060.1:0-2056 GCA_028692415.1 Syntrophomonadaceae bacterium
CCCCATTGATATTGCCGTTGTTAACAACGCCGATTATCAGAATAACCGGGGATTTCAAGACGCCTTGGCATCGGTAACGACTGCAGGCCCGGCCGGAAAGCAAGGATTATTTAATCTGCAGCTGTGCAGCCGGGAGCAGGCTGATGAACTGCTCAAAGACCATAAGATTGCGGGATATATAATGATAAATGGCTCAGCCAATCTGCTGCTTAGAGAAACCGGCATGAATCAGAGCATCATCAAAGAGTTCCTGGATGACTATGTTCAAAGCAACTCAGCCATATTAAGCATTGTTAAACAAAACCCCAATGCCTGGACCAAACTCAGGGCAGATGTGAGCAGCAAACATAACTATCTTAAAGAAGTATCCCCCACCCGGGGAGAACCCGATATTACCCTCAACTATTACTTTGCCCTGCTTGCCATGGCCTGCCTCTACGGTAGCTTCCAGGGGGTGAAAGAGATATCGGCAGTACAGGCCAACCTTTCTTCACAGGGGGCACGGGTAAACCTGGCACCGGTTCACAAACTCAAGATCCTTGGATATTCCCTGTTTACAGCCACAGTTGTACATTTATTGTCAATTCTCATCCTTATCGCCTATCTGGCTTTCATCATAAAAATCGATTTTGGCAATGATCTTCATTATATCCTGCTGGCAGCTGCGGCCGGAAGTATGACTGGCGTTATGATGGGAGCCATGATCGGCGCCTTGATAAACAAAGGGGAAAACGTAAAGAATGCGGTACTTGTTATGCTGTCAATGTTCCTGTCGTTCCTGGCCGGTCTAATGGTTGTGGATATGAAGTATATTGTTACTCATGCTATCCCGATTATGACCTATATAAATCCCGCTAATTTGATTACCGATGCTTTTTACTCATTATACTATTACGACACCTACAGCCGATTTTTCACCAATATCGGATTGCTCTGCGGGTTAACCGCAGTCTTTTATATGATTGTATATCTTGTTTTAAGGAGGCAGCGTTATGCAAGTCTATAAAGCCTGTTTTAAAATAATCAAACAAAACCTTTCCGCCATCGCGATCTATGTCGGTATCTTTTTATGCATCACGGTAATACTTACTTGTTTCAACGCTGAGCAAAGCAGTCCGGGATTCTTCGATACCAAGAGCAATATCGCTTTTATCAATGATGATCAAGATACTGCCCTGGCTCAGGGTCTCCAGGATTTTCTTCAACAAAATGCCAATATAATCAGTATTGCCGACGATCAAGAGAGCCTGCAGGATGCCTTGTTTTTCAGGAAGATTGATTATATAGTGAGAATCCCCGCGGGTTTTTCAGAAAGCTTTTGGAAGCAGCAAAACAATATTCAAATTGAAAAAACCAGTGTTGAGAATTCCCTGAGCAGTGTTCATCTGGATTTCCTGATCAACAGGTATTTAAAGACGGTCAGCCTCTATGCCGAGAATGTGCGCGACCTGAGCGATGTCGAGTTGCTTGGCTATGTGAAGAACGATCTGGCCCAGCAAAGCAAGGTTGAGATGAAAAGCTATGGCCAACAAGCTGACCATAAATCGGCAGTCTATTATACCTACCTGGTTTATGCGATGCTCGGTATTATATTTGTGGGTGTTACTTCCATCATGATGGTATTTAATAATCCTGAACTGAGGAGACGAAACCTGGGTTCTCCTCTCAAACCTATCCGTTTGAATTTGCAATTGCTGCTGGGCAATTTAAGTTTTGCCACCATAGTATGGCTTATTATGGTAGCCCTGGGCTTCTTCATAAATGGCAAGCCTGCCTATAGCTTAACTAACCTGTTGCTATGCCTTAATCTGCTTTGCCTGACATTTGTCTGTCTGAGTCTTAGCTTTTTGATCGCGATTTTTATACAAAGCAAATATGCCCAACAAGCGATCGCCAATGTCTTGTCGCTGGGTCTTTGCTTCATCAGCGGGGTTTTTGTGCCGCAACAATTGTTAGGCAAGACCATAAACCTAATGGCCAGCTTTACCCCCACCTACTGGTATGTAAAGGCAGTCAATGACATTGAAAAACTGCAGGTCATTAATCATGTAAATCT
>JAQUXM010000060.1:2156-15320 GCA_028692415.1 Syntrophomonadaceae bacterium
AGGATAGAATTCCCAATTGTCAAAATCAAGAAATAAATCCAAGTAATATTATTATCTTTGTGCCATAAAATATTAAAAAGATTCATATTTTCTTATTAAAGATAATTTTTAACGAGAGGAGTCAATATTATGGCACATTGGTTGTTATGCCAATCATGCAAGCAGTGGAGCAAATCCGCTACTCCCTTGTCAAACAACAAATTCTGTCCCCTCTGTGGCAATACTTTTATTAGCGAAAAATCACACATTAATCTAATTCCTGATAAAATAAGCATAGAAAAAACGCCCGAAGCAGATGAAACATTAGAAAAAATAGAAATAAAAGAATCACCTGAAGTGCTCCAGGAAGCAGAAACACCAGAGATGACGGAGACAACAGAGATAGCAGAAGCATCAGCAACCCCTGACAAGCCTGAAACGGCAGATAAACCAGAGGAAGAGCTTGATATGCCGGATCAGCCCGAAATAACGGAGGCAGTTGAAACCACTGAAATACAGGAGCCGTCAGAAGAACCTCCAGCGAATCAAATGACCGAATCAGAGGAGACAGCAGAAACACCTCAAACAACACACAACAAGCAAAATACATTACTGCAAAAGAAAAAACGGCCAAGGAACTTTAGATAGTTTAACAATGGGTTTGCTCATAAACCCGCCATAATGCCATAGATAAATATAACGAGGCGAAAAGATCTCATCCGCTTCTCTAGCGGCGGGGGCAATCCCCGCCTCGTTGCAGCAGAGTGTTGAACCTGCTCAACAGTTTCCGATGCTTAAATTTTAAAAGAAACAAGCAATATCTGTTTAAACAACCGATTTGATTCGGTTGTTTTTATTTGCACATATGTACTGGACCCTGTAAATGGGCAAAGATTACACAGCATTGCTGTTGTGAATGGGGATGGCCGCTTCTTTTCCGAGGTTCGGCCATTAGCCATCTTAAAATTAGTTAAAGATACTCCTATCCCCCACGTATTTCCCCCATAAAACACGCAGAAAGAAGATTAGCGCACATAACAATGCGGTAAGCAATTATTGAGGCAAATACTTAATTAAGAACTACTGAAACACCTCATAAACAGAGAATAATCGGTCTGTCCCCGCCGTAAACCGCCACTTAATTAAGACGGATTCGGGCTGCCCAGCCAAGTACTAGCAAAAACAGCCAGCCGCTCCCCGTCCTGCGCCTCACCCGCCTTGATGTGAATCAGAAACGAGCGGTCCGGAAAACCGGTCATAGCTTCCTCCAGGAAAGACATGGGCCTTGTCATATTCAGTCAAAACCTGTCTATTCAAAGGGAAATAAGGTGACACATTGGGGTTGTTGGGAGATTGAATTAAGCCTATCCTTAAAAAGGAAGAATCATGAGGAATCATGGAAGTGTTGTCTGGTAAATATCCAATCGGCTTGAACAATAAACAACCATACAAAGCTTGATTCAAGATTTAGGGATGCAGTTCCCCTTCTTTGGGAGTGCTAATGTCTATACTACGAAGTTCGATAATAGTACAGATAAGCTAAACAACTTCGTTTATTTAGTAGTCATGTAAAAACAGCCCAAATTTGCGATCTTATGCAGGAAAAAGAAAGGAAGTGTTATTATCAGCCAAATTAAGAAAACCCATAAAAGACTTTTATTGTACATTGATATTTTAGGCTTTAAGAAACTCATAAAAAAAAAGAGCATTAAAGCTATATATAAGACAGTGGATGAAGCGTTAAAAGCATATTACGAGATAGAAAAAGATGGGTTTATTGGTTTTTCGATGGTTTGTTTTTCAGATACAATTTTGATCTATCAGGACAGTGAAGATGAATTATTGAGGGAAATGGCTTATGCAGGCATTTGGACAATTGCACAGTTAATTTACAATAAGCTGTTAGCAATACAGATACCAATAAGAGGAGTAATATCTTTTGGAGAATTTCATGTTATGAACGATTCAAGCAATAAAAATATTATTTTCTTTGGAGATGCATTAGTAAAAGCTTATGAAATGGAACAAAAAGAAAATTGGATTGGCGTTATTGTTACTCCGGAGGCTCTTTATCCTGGATCCGAGTCAGATATAGTACGTATGCGACAATCAAAGTCCTTATTAATTAGAAAAGACAAATGTTTAATGCTTAATCCATTCTTTATGATAAGAGATTATAGTGGATTTGAAGGAGATATTAATGCTATAGAACAAAAATGGAGAAAAGGTAGGTTGTTAATTGAGTTAAAAGCGTTTTCTTTTATTCATATAAATGCAAGTCAGTTTTCGCTTGAATACAATTATGATAAAGTAGCTGAAAAATATTTAAATACATCATTATTTATTAAAGAAGTGATGGGTGAAAATACATATAATTGGGCAGTAAAATTGGCTAAGGATTTAAAATACATTTAGAATTACTTTTTTATTAATAATTTTCGCAAGTGACAGAGGGATGGGGTTGTCGTCACTATCTATGAGCTTCCCATTATCCATATACCAATTTGGCTAATAATGCCAATTTGCTTATGTAATTTATCCTAGTATTATTTATAAAGTTAAAGGAGATAGGGAAATGAATGCATCCGAAACAAAACTTCAGCCTATTATTGAAGGAACAAAGCAATATGTAGTTCCACTTTTTCAGCGTGAGTATAGTTGGGGTAAAGATGAATGGCAAATACTATGGAATGATTTAGTTGAATTAAGCGAAATAGATAACCCTAGAGAACACTTTATCGGTTCAATAGTTACAATGCCAACGATATCTGTGCCAGAAGGCGTTGCTAAGTATCTTTTAATAGATGGGCAACAGCGGCTAACTACAATTTTTATTCTATTAGCTTTACTTCGCAATAAATTATTAGATGGTGGAGAAGAAGAATTTGCAGAAGAGATTAACAATACTTTAATTGTTAATCAGTATAAAAAAGGTATAGATCATTATAAGCTCTTGCCTACACAATCTGACAGGGATTGCTACAAAAAATTAATTGATTCAGAAGAAATATTACCCACCGGTAAAGTTATAGATGCTTATAGATATTTTGAACGGAAATTACAACAGAATCATATCGATCCTAAAAAAATACAGAAGATAATTTCTAATAATTTATCGATCGTCAGTATAGTACTTGATAAAGAAGATAATCCCCATCTGGTTTTTGAAAGTCTAAATGCAAAAGGGAGGCCATTGACGCAAGCCGATTTGATTAGAAACTATTTTTTTATGCGTATTCATGTGGATCAACAAGAAAACATTTATAAAAACTATTGGAAACCCATGCAGGATACTCTTGGAGAAAACTTAACTGAGTTTATTAGACATTATTTAATGAAGGATGGTACAACAGTTAAACAAGGGGATGTATATTTTTCCCTCAAAGACAAAGTGAATCAAGCAAGTGCATTTGATCACCTTATAGATCTTTTTAAATTCTCTCAGTATTATTACAAAATTCTCTATCCTAATAACGAGCCCAATATAAGGGTGAGAAAAATACTTACTCGTATTTATAGACTTGAAGCTACGACTGTTTATCCATTTTTACTTAATTGTTATCATGATTACAATAATAATGCAATTAATGAGGATGATTTTGTTGCTATTCTAAGCATTTTGGAAAATTTCTTGATGAGAAGATTTGTTTGTAATGTTCCAACAAATCAGCTCAACAAAATTTTTCCAACTCTGTATGCTACAGTTAAAGGAAAAGGTACTGGTAACTTCATTAATGAATTGAAAAATGTTTTACAATCAAAAAGGTATCCAAAGGATACAGAGTTTAGAATCAGACTAAAAGACACAAATCTTTACGGTTCCGGGGATAGATTACGAAAAACAAAATTGATTCTAGAAAACATAGAAGAATCATTTAATCATAAAGAACAGGTTTCATTTAAAGACCTATCAATTGAACATATAATGCCGCAAACTCTAAACGAAAATTGGCAAATATATCTTGGCGAAGACTGGGAATTGACACATGACTTACTTTTACATACAATAGGTAACCTCACATTGACAGCTTATAATGCTGAACTATCAAATGATGATTTTAATAATAAAAGAACTAGATTAAGTGAAAGCCATCTTGAAATGAATAAGTATTTTACTAAAAAGTTAACTTGGAAAAAAGAAGATATAGAGGAAAGAGCAGAATATCTTTCTGATGTAATTACATCGATATGGCCATATTTTGGTGATGATACAGAAGGAGATAATGTTTTCACTGATGTAACGGGAACAACTCCATCTGGACTATGGATTTTGGGGCAGAAATTTGCTGTCAATTCCTGGCGGGACGTTTTTGAACAAACAATTAATACTATCGCTGAACTAGAACCAGAAAAATTTGAACAACTGATTCAAACCTTCCCGCGTTATATTGGTAAAGATAAAAGTAAATTTCGTGCAATTAGAGCTTTGAATAATGGAGCATTTATTGAAGTGAATTTATCTGCACAAAACATACAAAAATTTTGTTATAAAGCACTTGAAGCTATAGAATTAACAACAGAAGATTGGTATGTGGAAACAGCTTAGTATAATCCACAATTCTTTATACAAATATCTAATCTCGGTTAACTTTAGTTTGAACTTTGCGTTACCCATATTCCACTAAGGCTAATAATGTGATCCTGAACTGCATGTTAATTGTAATCTTGAGGCGTAACGTAATAAAAATATCGCTGGAATGAGGAGCATACTTATGGACTCGCTAAACAATCATGTTAAGGAATATATGATTCAACTAGGCAAAGGTCGGATACAGAAAGCTTATAAAGGAATCATGACTTTCATGTCTGGTTTAAGTACATATCTAGAGAGCATGCATTCAGATTATACGCCTAGCGCTTTATATTTTGGCTATATGGATATGACATATTTCGCTTTTACACCTTCCGATTTGAAGAATAAAAAGCTAAAGATTGCCATTGTATATTTGCATGAATACGGTAGATTTGAAGCTTGGCTAAGTGGACGCAATAGAAAGATCCAATCTGAGTATATTAACCTGATGAGCGGCAAAAATTTGGGTAAATATAAACTGTCGCAAATTCTTCCGGGAGTGGATTCCATTATTGAGTCTACACTGGTTGAGCAGCCGGATTTTGATCATCCTGAAGAACTCAAGAAAAAGATTGCAAGTAAGACGATTGAATTCGTAAATGACATCACTTCCATACTAAATGAAAAATCATAGGGAAGGGCATGTCACGTGCTTTGACGAACTTCCTATAATCCATATTCAATACTTTCAGTCTATATGTAATATGACATCACGTTTTAAAAGAGGACAAGCAATGAGAACAGCAGAACTGGCAAAATTCCATTATGGGAAGATGCGGGGACGGGGAGGAAATCATGTTTGAGCCTATCGGTTTTGTTAAATCAAAAATACAAGACAAGATTGACCACAACTGGGGCAAAGTTATTTCGGAAATTATAATAAAAGATGACTTGGCGGATGGCTTAAAAGGGTTAGAAGGCTTTAGTCATATTCTGGTCATTTATCATCTTAATGAAGCAAAATTCATCAGAGAAAAACACCTAATCAGAAGACCCCAAGGTCGTGACGATATGCCGAAGGTTGGAATATTTTCGCAAAGAGCAAAGGACAGGCCAAATCCAATAGGCGTAACAGCCGTCAAACTTCTTTCTGTAAATGGGAATTGCATTGAAGTACAAGGACTTGATGCGATTGACGGAACACCAGTCATAGACATAAAGCCATACTATCCCATGTATGATCTGAAAGAAGATGCAACGGTTCCCAATTGGGTAGATGAATTAATGAGAGATTACTTTTAACTTAACCCAGAGATGGTGAAGGGGATCAATTTAGAAGCTAGCAGAAGAACCTTCGCCAGGCCTTTGGCTTTAATAAATGGAAGTGGAATAAGGGGAATTAAACTAGGGGGAGAGGAGTGACTAGCAATGGATCCGGAAGTTATTGTACCGAAGAAACCAACGGGTTTCTCACTATTTCAACCACATATGGTTAAAGCTGCTGTTTTTCTATTAATAATAATGCTTCTGTTTACCGTCCTGCGGCCGCTGGTTATTGTGCCTGCCGGTCATATGGGGGTCAAGTTGAATTTTGGCGCCGTGCAACAGCCGCCTTTGAATGAAGGTATTCATTTTATTATTCCCCTGTACCAGAAGATAGTAATTATAGATTGCCGGGTAAGGAAGGCGGAACATAATGCTGCTGCTGCCAGCAAAGACCTGCAGACGATTACATCCATGGTAGCCGTAAACTACCATGTTAATCAGGCAAGTGCGGCTGATCTTTACCAGCATGTAGGTATGGAATACGAGAATACCGTAATCGCTCCCGCTATTCAGGAATCAATAAAAGCGGTCACCGCTGGGTACACGGCCGAGGAGCTTATAACCAAACGGCCGGAGGTGGCGATTAAAACCAGCGAGGTTTTGGCTAAAAAACTGCTGGACTACAAAATTAAAATAGACCGTTTTAATATTGTAAACTTTGAGTTTAGTGCCGAGTTCAACAAGGCTATCGAAGAAAAGCAGACCGCAGAACAACGGGCCTTAAAGGCTCAGCGCGATTTGGAGAGAATCAAGATAGAAGCGGCTCAGAAAGTGACCCAGGCTCAAGCTGAGGCAGAAGCTTTAAAGATTCAACGCCAGCAGGTTACGGAAGACCTTTTGCGATTGCGGGAAATTGAGAACCAGCGTCTGGCTATCGAGAAATGGAACGGGCAGTTGCCCAAGGTGAGCGGTGGAGCGGTGCCCTTTATTGATGTAGATAAAGTGGAATAAGCAAGGGACACAAGATGATTGCTGATATCGCTCAAGTCAAACCGGCTGCTGCCATTAGCCAGGCCAATATTAATCAAACCGGACCCATTTATCTGACTGTGGGCGAGTCCAGGCATATAAACAATGTTGTTGCAGATGAAAATGTACTGGTTTTTAATGAACTTTAAATTGTGGCTGCTGCAGTAAGCAAAAGCGAAGGCACTTATGCCTAGCTTACGAATTAAAGCGGTAGCCACTGCCCCATAATGTTTCTATGTATTCGGGATGGGCCGGATCTTTTTCGATCTTCTTTCTTATCCTTTGGATGTGAACAGGTACAGTAGCCATATCCCCATAGTAATTCTCCCCCCATATGGCATCGTAAAGCTGCTCTTTGGTGAAAACAATGTTGGGATTACAGGCTAGAAACAACAATAATTCGTATTCTTTGGCAGTCATTTTGCTTTCTTTGCCATTTATAAATATTTTCCGGGAGGCTGTATTTATCTCCAATCCCCCATGGTTGATGGTTTCAGGGGCAATCTTTCTTCCCGTCAGCCGTTCATAGCGCGTTATATGGGATTTTATCCGGGCCGTGAGTTCGGCTAAACTGAAAGGTTTGGTGAGATAATCATCCGCACCCAGGCCCAGCCCCCTTATTTTATCAATATCTTCACTTCGGGCCGAAACAATTATCAAGGGTATTTCCCGCTTCTCCCGGATTACCTTTATAATTTCATAACCACCCATACCGGGCAGCATCAAATCAACAATGACCAGGTCATGGTCGCCGCACACGGCCCTTTGCAGCCCTTGTTCGCCATCCTGGACAATATCCACCTTATAACCGCTCATCTTTAAACAATCACGCTGTAGTTCGGCAATATTAAGATCATCCTCAATTATTAAAATTTGTTTCATCAGCATTGGCTCCTATCCCGATCGGGGCCGGGCAGCAATACGGTAAAGCAGGAGCCTTTTCCGTCCGTGCTGGTGGCCACAATCTTCCCGCCATGGGCTTCAATCAATTCTCTGGCTATGGCCAGACCTAATCCGGTACTCATCAAATCCTTGGTTCGCTCGCTGTCTATCCGATAAAAGCGCTCAAAGATATGTTCCAGCTTGTCGGCAGGGATGCCGGGACCGTTGTCTTCTATAGCTATCTTTATATAATCTTCTTGCCGGCCCAGTTCTATCTTGATGACTAAGTCCTGCTCAGGCCCGTATTTAACAGCATTGCCGATTATATTGCGCATGGCCTGATAAAATCTCTTGCTGTCAATTCGGAGCCGGCAATCGATTTCCAGTTTATCCAGGTAGTACAGCCGGGCATTCCTTTCCTCCAGCTCAAGCTGAAACTCTTCCATAAGATCGCCCATAAAAGCCCGGACTTGTACCTCCTCAAAATTGAAATCGAGTCTATTCATATCAAGTTGGGAAAATAGCATAAGGTCGTCAATCAGCTTGTTCACATAAGCCGTATTGTAAGTAATAATTTTAAGGTATTTATCCATCTTATCCGGGGAGCTTAGCTTGCCATCAAGTATGACCTCAATATATCCCTGAATGGAAGCCATGGGAGTCTTCAAGTCGTGTGATATATTGGCAATCAAACTTTTACGGTTCTCTTCATAATCCTGCTTTAATTCTTCAGCGGACTTGAGTTTTCGAGCCATCTCGTTGAAGGAGTCTATCAGCAAGCCGATTTCATTTTCAACATCAGTCTCGATAATAACGTCGTAATTACCTCGGGCAATTTCCTGTACTCCCCGATTGAGTTTTTCTATAGGTCGGAATATCCTTTTTTCCAAGCGCCGCAAGAAAAATAATTGTATGATTTCCTTAATGGTTATAAACACGGCCAGAATGATGCCGATGGCTTTATAGCCCACCCAGGCAAACAGGAAATAGATTATCACTACATTAAATATTAAAACCAGTGGACTAGTGAGCCGCAGATATTTATGGTATTTATGAAACTCCTGACGATGCTGGCGATGCAAGCGTTCATGAAACTCCTGGTGATACTGGCGGTGCCGGTGAGATCTTGTACTCCAACGTTTTTCATCCTTGTAAGACATTTTATACTCCCGTATTCCAAATCTTTTCGCTCATTATATTTATAATATCATTCCAGCGGAGATTGCCGCCGGTTTTCTTCCCACTGCCACCGTTTTTCTTTTTCCCGCCTGTCCTTTAACCGGTAATGTTCCCCGAAACAAGTAGATATTTCATCTTTGGCAAAGAACCGGTACCCCCGGTAAGCCAGGTAAGCAAGAACGGCTATAAAGAGCACTCCGCATATGATAATATCCATGGACTTGACCTCCTTGATTTCCGGCCTCACCAACGTTGGCGAGGCCGGTTAAGCTATGCCCGGCGGGCGGGCATTATTCAAATTCAGAGCTAGTTGCCGGGCTTTTATCTGCCCAAAACAACGGCTGCATCAAGGGTTAAATCCTCATCCGGCCGGTTTTCCTCCTGTAGTTTTCCCTCCAATTTTACCGTAATGCTCTCTATTTCATAGTTGTTGTTGATCCTGCCTTCGAGGCAGCACTTTTCGATAAGCGGGGAGCCTTGCAGGAATCCTGGCCAGGAATGGTGTTTTTGCGACATGCGAGTACGAAAAGCCTCTTTTAAATCTTCAGGAATCTCGTGCAAATCAAGGGATAGCCTTATGCTCTGGTCTTCCTGCTCCAAAACCTGCATATTGTTTAAGGCATTCAGGGCCGCTATTATCATGTCCAGCCTTTTCCTCAAGCTTATGCCTTGCATTCCCCAATGATGTCCATGAAAGAACCGGTGTTTTTGACAGCCCCGCAGCTCATTATCCTGCTTTTGATTTATATTGAATTCCGTGTTGCTCTCATGCCGGAGCTGTTTCCCTTCATGGTCCAGAACTGTTAATATCCTGGCCTTGCCCCATCCGCTTGTTAAGTTACGGCTGAATTCATTGTCCAACCGGAAGACCTCAAGTCCATCCTTCTTCAGATTGAGCTTCACGCTGCCGTCAAGGCTGTCCTTGTCTCGCATTGCTCTGGCGATATCATACATTAGCTTGATTTTGTTCATACGAACGACCTCCTCTTATTTATTTACAAGTCATTCTAAGGGAGGTAGTTAAACTCGCCATAAACCAATTTTAAATTTTTTATAAAATAGTCCATTAATAAGAGATTATTATCAGCAGGCAGGAAACCTTTCATGCAATAAGGTGCAGTTTAAACCTTTGGCAGTTATCTTCCATATAAAGGGCTGGTTGTTATTACAACCAGCCTTCATATAACAATTGCTGCAACGTCCGTTGTCGCAACCGGGAACCAGCTTTTCGATATACCCCATTCTTTCCAGATTATCAAGCATGCCTGCCAGCATGGGCTCGCTTACTCCCAGGCGCGAGGCCAGGAGGCTTACGGATTGAACCCCACCGTTCTCAAGCTGCTTGAGCAAGGCATTCAGCATAGCACGTTCTCCTTTCCCAGGAATGCCCTATGATCCTGTTTAAAAAATAACCAGACCGATGTGATAAGCAATGATTCCCGCCACCAGAGAAGTCAGCGTATAATACAAGAGCGTTCCCAGGGTCCAGGTCAATGACCTGCTTTCTGAGTAAATTGCTCCTACGGTGCCTATACAGGGTATGGAAAACAGCATGGCAAATAAAAGGCCAGGGCCGTAGCCGGAGAAATGGCCGTTGCCAGATAAGCCCCCAGGCTGACCTGTTCCGCCGTTGTCCCCAACACCGCAGTAAGGGATGAAGCCGCTTCACCCAGTCCAAATACTACCGCCATACTGGCCAGAGCCGCTTCCTTGGACACAAAGCCCGCTATCAGGCAGATGATCAGTCTCCAGTCCATCCCCATCAATCCGCCCAGCGGTTCCAATAACCGGCCAAATGAAGCCAGGTAGCTGCTTTCCATGGAGCCATAGGGTAAATAGGACAGAACCCAGATCAACATGGTCACCAAAACGATCAAGCTGCCGGCCCGTTTTACAAATTCTTTGCCGCGCAGCCATACGAAAATTATTATATTTTTCCAATCCGGTTTATGGTAAGGCGGCAGTTCCATGATTAAGCCGCCGCTTTCACCGGTTACGACAAAACGCCGTAGCAGAAATGAAGACAGCGCCAGTTGCAAAACCACCGCCACCAGCATGGCGGCCACAATGATAGAGGCACCGGTGCTGAAAAATATGCTGCTGATAAAACCGGTTACGCCCCATACCGCCGCGCAGGGAATAATAGGTACCAAAGCTATGACAATCAAGCGCTGTTTCCAGGAATCAATCACCCGGGCCCCCATAATCCCGCTGACATTACAGCAGAAGCTCATAAACATGGGCATAAACGCCTTGCCCTGCAAGCCAATCCGCTGCATAAAACGATCGGTAATATACCCCAGACGGGCCATATAACCTACATCTTCCAGGATACCTATGACCAGAAACACGGCCAGGACAAACGCCAGCATAGCCAAGGCAAAGCTCAGCCCGGGAACCAGCCCATTGACGACGGCTGCTGCCAGCCATGCGGGCATACCGGCCATAGCTTTGGACAGAACTCCGGAAAGAAGTGTCATTCCTGACATAATCCCCATTGCCACAGGTGCTCCAACAAGCATGGAACCCATTATGGCCGCCAAAACAATCGCCAGGGCTATCAGTTTTCCCCATAGCGGATGAGTAGCCGCCCGGTCAAATCTGCTGCGCAGCGGCAGCCTTCTTCTCTCCGGCGAACTTACCGCTTGGGCGGTTATTTCCTGAATCCAATTAAAGCGGCTTTCCGCAACCAGCAAAGCCCCATCCGGATACTGGCCGAGGATTGCTTCCAGTTGGGCCCATTCATCTTTCTTCATCCTTTCCCGGAGCGTTTCGACCAGCTCACTGTCACCTTCCAACAGTTTCATAGCGGCCCAATCCACCGGATATGCATAAGGGATTAACCTGCTGATTCTTTGCTGCAGGTCTTTAATCAGCAGGGTATGTTCTTCCTTCAAACCCGGTTTTTGCGGCTTATAATCCAACTCCCCCATACTTGCCTGGGCGATGGCCGCCTGCAGTTCCGCAAAGCCCTGGTTTTTGGCAGCGCTCATGGGCACAACCTTTATTCCCAGGGCTTGCTCCAGTTCTTTAACATCGATCCGCCTTTCCTGCTCGGCAGCTACATCCATCATGTTAAGTACCATGATAACCGGTGCCGGCAGCATAACGAGCTCGGCCAGGATATAAAGGGAACGCTCCAACTGGGAAGCATCCACCATGGCAATCACCAGGTCAGGCCTTTCATCCAGGATATAGCTGCGGCTGATTCTCTCTTCCAGCGAGTTGGCGGTCAGGCTATATGTCCCCGGCAAATCCACTAAAGAGTAGTGTTTCCCTGCAATATCAAAAACACCGGTCTTTTGTTCCACGGTCTTGCCAGGCCAGTTGCCGACATGCTGCCGGGAACCGGTTAGCCGGTTAAAAACCGTAGATTTACCGGTGTTCGGCTGACCCGCCAGGGCTATGGTAAACGTTTTGGCGGCAGGTACTGTCTTTTCTGAAACAGCCATGCTATTTCCTCCTTACCTTGATCTTCTCGGCTTCTCCCCGTCCCAAGGCTATCTGGCTATCCCTTAAAAAAACCAGCAAGGGACCCCGGGCGAAATTCTGCAGCATGGTAAGCTCCACATTGGACGTAAAGCCCATGGCCGAAGCCCGGCTGACAAAGCTCCGGCCCCCGGTTACCTTCTCGACTATACCCGCTTCACCGGTTTTTAACGCCGTCAGGCTCTCCATTTTATCCTCTCCTTTATGTTAGTTATTCCTAACTTTTGTCACGCATTAATTAAATTCCTCTTGTATAACGTGGCGGGGGAGAAACCCCGCCTGTTTCGTCAATAGGAAGCCGACCACTTAAAGAAGCGCCGGGCTCTTTTCGCCTCGTTATTTTTTCAAGGTTACCGCCAGGGCTTCCTGCATCATTTTCTGGATTTGCTGCTGGTTATTCCTGGCTTGAGCCATCATTTCTTCAACCAGCTTGATAGTTTCCTCGCGAACAGTCTTTCTCTGCTCCAAATATCTTCTGAGCATATTTTCCACCTGTTCTTGGGTCCCCGACATGTTTCCCATAGTTGCCAGCCACATATCCCATAACTTTTCGTTAGTACTCTCGCTTACAGCAAAAAAATTTTTTAAGTTCTCATCATTCATTATATTTTCCCCCTTCTGTATTATCATTTATTACCAGGCGAATTTGCCGCCACCTCCCTCAACAAGCCACGCTCCCCATCATAATAACAGCCCGTCTATGCCAGCAAGCTTGCTAATGGATGGTTTTTGCCAGGTTACCATAAGGCTCTCTTCAAGTTAATTAGATAATCAAGCCCATTTTCTTCCCGTTTCAGTACTAATGTGATCACTCCCTCCCCCTGTAA
>JAQUXM010000221.1 GCA_028692415.1 Syntrophomonadaceae bacterium
TTCCGCAACCGCAGAAACTTGCGTTTGCCTACCTGGATAACCATATCACCGGTTACTTTCAGGTTTTCCTCAGAGACTTTTTCGCCATCCACTTTGACCGCACCTTGTTTAATCATCCGGCGGCCGTCACTGCTTGAATCGACCATGGCATTTTCGTGCAGGAATTTGGGCAGCCATATTTCGCCTTCGCTACTGCTTATTTCCGGAATATCTTCGGGAATGTCGCGCTGGGAAAATACCAGATGGAATCTTTCCTCGGCCTTTTGGGCTTCATCGGCATTATGGTAAGTGGTAATGATTTCTTTGGCCAGGCGAATCTTGACATCACGGGGATTAAGCTCTCCGCTGTCCATGCGCTCCTGCAGTGACTTTATTTCCTCCAGGCTGACCCTGGTTAAAAGTTCAAAATACCGGCTGATTAAATCATCGGGAATAGACATGGTTTTACCGAACATCTCATAGGGTTCCTCGTTTACCCCGATATAGTTGCCCAGGCTCTTGCTCATCTTCTGCACCCCGTTGGTGCCTTCCAAGATAGGCATCATAAGGGCTACCTGCGGCTCCAGGCCATACTCTTTGAGAAGGTTGCGCCCCACCAGCAGGTTGAATTTCTGGTCGGTACCACCCAGTTCAACATCGGATTGCAATTCCACCGAATCATAACCCTGCATCAGCGGGTACATAAACTCATGAATCCCAATCGGCAGGCATTCCTTGTAACGTTTGGCAAAATCATCGCGTTCCAGCATCCGCGCCACGGTATAGCGGCCAGCCAGGTTTAAAACATCTACCAGATTTAACTTCATCAGCCATTCACTGTTAAAATGAATAATTGTTTTCTCTGGATCCAGAACCTTAAAAATTTGTTCCTTGTAGGTAGCGGCATTGATCATAATTTCTTCTTCCGTCAGTTGTTTCCGGGTTTCCGATTTTCCTGAAGGGTCGCCGATGCGCCCGGTAAAATCTCCTATAATCAGGTGAACTTCATGGCCCAGGTCCTGAAACTGGCGCAGCTTGTTTAAAACCACGGTATGCCCGAGATGTATATCTGGCGCAGTAGGATCAAGTCCCAGCTTGATTTTTAGAGGTAAGCCCGTTTCTACGGATTTATAGAGTTTTTGTTTAAGTTCGGCCTCGGGTACTATCTCTGCCACCCCGCGGCGTATAATTTCCATTTGCTGTTCAACTTGCTTCAATATATTGTCTTCCACGTTACAACCTCCTTGCCATAAAAATATAGCACTGATTATACAGATGTGCAATAATTAGAGCAATCTGGAGGACCTTTGGCCAAGTATATGCATAATCTGAAATGCATAAGGGTTTTCAAACCCCCAAGAAACTGTGCTGATTAAATGGCTTAAACTATTCTTCCTCATCAGGAGCAGGAATTTTTCCGCTAACTGTCTAATTATAATAACAGACCTTATAGGAGGATTAATTTTGTGAGTAATAATAATCAAGAAAGTCCCAAACCTAAACGAAGCAAGGCTTATTTTAAAAGCCTGATAAGTCTGCTGATCCTATCTTCATTAATCATGGCTGGAGTGGTGATAGGCGTTTTCGTGTTTGCCGCCAAAAACCTGCCCGCTTGGGATCCCCAGCAACTCTCCGGAGCCAATACGACCTTGTTGTACGATGATCAAACCAAAGTTATGACGGGATTGCATGCAGAACAGAACCGAACTGAAATTGGTCTGGAGAATATTCCTCAGGACTTGATTAATGCAGTCCTGGCTACTGAAGATCAGGATTTTTATAAGCATCACGGAGTCAATTTTAAAGGCATTTTACGCGCGGTATTGCGAAACCTGCAGTCCGGTGATCTTACCGGTCAGGGCGCCAGTACTATCACCCAACAATTAGCGCGGAATGCCTTTTTAACTTTTGACAAGCAATTGGAAAGGAAAATCAAGGAAGTGCTTTTGGCTTTCAAATTAGAAGCCAACTATTCCAAAGATGAGATAATGAGTATGTATCTTAATAAGATATATTTTGGAGCCGGTGCCTATGGGGTTCAAGCTGCTGCCAGTACCTATTTTGGCAAAGATGCCAATGCCTTGACCTTGCCCGAGTCGTCTTTGCTGGCCGGACTGCCCCAGAGTCCCAATGGCTATAATCCCTTCCAGTATTATGATAAGGCCAAGGCTCGTCAGCGTATCGTATTAGACAATATGGTTAAATGCGCTTATATAGATCAGGCAACAGCCGACCAGGCCTTTGAAACCCCCCTGGTTTTTAAAAAATCGACCAATACAGGCGCCAAATACGGTTACTTTATTGATGCAGTTATCGATGAAGCGCTGGATATTTTGAATGAAAACAAGCTTTATGAAAACCCTAATGATGCCATCTATCGTTCAGGTCTGAAGATTTACACAACCATGAATGCAAGCCTGGAGAGTACGATGGAGGAATACTTCAAGAACCCAGCTCATTTTCCTTCAGAACATAAGGCTGGCGAACAGATTCAATCTGCCATGGCAGTGGTTGACCACAGCAATGGCGAAGTTAAATGCATCATGGGCGGGCGGGCTTATGAACAACAACGTGGTTTTAACCGGGCCACCAGTGCCTACCGGCAGCCTGGTTCCTCCATCAAGCCGCTGGCCGTATATGGCCCTGCTTTGCAACAGGGCTACATGCCCTTTTATTCCCTTAATGATGCACCCATCTCATTTCAAATAGGAAGCAAGGTATGGAGTCCTCACAACTATGATGATAACTACCGCGGGATGATCACCATGCGCACCGCGGTACAGTATTCGATAAATACCTACTCGGTTCAATTGTTGGACAAAATCGGCATCCGCCGGGGCTTTGACTTTGCTAAAAGCCTGGGACTGGAACTGGTAGATTCTCCAGGAACCAACGATCTGGCCCTGGCTCCCCTTTCCCTGGGCGGTCTCACCCATGGTGCAACACCGGTGCAAATGGCTGCTGCCTACGGAGCATTTGCCAA
The DNA here is from genome assembly GCA_028692415.1 of Syntrophomonadaceae bacterium. GTDB lineage: Bacteria > Bacillota > Syntrophomonadia > Syntrophomonadales > Syntrophomonadaceae > JAQUBU01. The sequence goes on from JAQUXM010000221.1 coordinate 2,963, forward strand.
TGGCGGCCTATATACAAAGCCTCATTTCATTAAGAAGATAGTTGATGCAGATGGAGTGGAGATATACAATTACAAACCCGAATACCGCCGGGTGATGTCGGAACAAACCGCCTGGTTGATGAGCAGCATGCTGCAAACCGTATGCACTTCTGGCACCGGTACCAACGCCCGGGTTCCCGGCGTAGTTACAGCTGGTAAAACCGGGACTTCGGAAGAGTATAAAGACTCCTGGTTCTGCGGTTTTACCCCGGGATATTCGGCGGCGGTTTGGATGGGATATGATAAGGAACATACCATGAATGATATCTATGGCGGAGGTT
>JAQUXM010000061.1:0-11342 GCA_028692415.1 Syntrophomonadaceae bacterium
ATAAAAATGGTCCTATCCCTGGCTGAGGATATAGCTTCCTTGCAGGAAGTCATTCAAGCGAAAGAAGCCCGCTATGCGGGAACCTTAAAGCTAGGCCGTACTCAACTCCAGGATGCAGTGCCAGTAAGTTTTGGACAGGTATTCAGTGCCTGGGCCCAGGCCGTAGCACGTGATCGCTGGCGGCTCTACAAGGTGGAGGAAAGGCTGCGCCAGGTGAGCCTGGGTGGCACCGCGATAGGAACCGGGCTGAATGCACCGCTGGCCTATGTTTACCTGGCCAATGACAAACTGCGGCAGATTGTAGGCCGAGGCATAGCGCGCTCCGAAAATATGATCGATGTAATCCAGAATGCTGATGTTTTTGTAGAGGTTTCCGGCTTGCTAAAAGCCGCTGCGGTCACCCTGATGAAAATAGCCAATGACATCCGCCTCCTCGCATCCGGCCCGGTAGGGGGGCTGGCGGAAATAAAAATACCAGCGGTTCAGGCCGGATCTTCCATTATGCCGGGCAAAGTCAACCCGGTTATTCCGGAAATGCTTAATCAGGTAGCCATAAGAGTAATGGCTAACGATCAAGCAGTAAGTATGGCGGCCTCCATGGGGCAATTGGAACTAAACGCCTTTTTGCCGAGTATTGCCCATCATCTCCTGGATTCCTTGGAAATCATGCGTAATGGTGTAAACATCTTCAGCGCGCGCTGTATAAGCGGATTGGAAGTTGACAGTGCCCGCTGTACTGACCTTTTATCACATAGTATCGCTCTGGTGACTGCCCTGACTCCTTACCTGGGATATAACCAGGCCCAGGAGCTTTACCTCCAGGCTCAGGCAGAAGGTAAAAGCATTCAGCAGGTGGCGTTGGAAAGCGGTTTGCTGAATGCGGAGCAACTGGAACAAATTTTAAATCCTCGCGAAATGACCAAACCCGGCATCGCCGGTCATAAAAACCTGAGACTGTCGTCTCCCGCCGGGGTCCGCCATGATTAGCCCTGCTCCTCTTCCAAGGCCATGCGGGCCAGGGGAAATGGCAACAAGGTACGTTTTAAAATGCCATGTACAAAGGCCAGCAAGACTCCATAATTAACTATAGGAACCTTACTTTCCCGGGCCATTTGAATCCGGTAAAGCATCTGCCGGCGGTTAATCATGCATCCGCCGCAATGCACCACCAGTTGGTATTCTTCCAGATTATCAGGATAGCCGCTGCCACTAAACCATTGAAAATTCAGTTCCCCGCCCACATACTGCCGCAGCCAGCGGGGTATCTGCACCCTGCCTATATCATCGGCCTGGGAGTGGTGGGTGCAGGCTTCGGCGATTAATACTTGGTCGCCCGGCTGCAGTCTTTCTATGGCTTTGGCTCCGCGGACCAGCTCCAGCAGATCCCCTTTGTAACGCGCAAAAAGAATGGAAAAAGAGGTCATCATAACATCATCCGGGGTATCGGCTGCCACCTTGAGAAAAGCCTGGGAATCGGTAATCACCAGCCGCGGCTTTTTACTGAGCCCATCCAGGGCTTCGCGCAGTTCCCGTTCTTTTACTACCATGGCTATAGCGTCGTTATCCAGAATATCGCGAATAGTCTGCACCTGCGGCAAAATCAGGCGTCCTTTGGGAGCCGCCAGGTCGATGGGCACCACCAGCACACAGATATCTCCTGGATTTATCAAATCTCCTACTATGTGGGGTTCTTCAAAATTGGCCGGAGCTACCTGAATAATTCTCTCTTTCAACTGTTTAAAACCTGCCCCGGTCAATGAACTAACTGCCAGCAGTGACAGCCCCAGCTCTTGCTCCAGGGTCTTAAGTTCGATTTCACCCTGGTCGCTTTTGTTTAAAACCCCGATTATGGGTATGTTTTTAGCTTTGATTGCGCTCTTAAGTTCCCTCTCAAAGTCGCTAATGCCCATTTCCGGATCAATTACCAGGAGGGCTACATCGGTCTGGTTGAGAACCTCACGACTCTTTTTAATCCTCAGTTCGCCAAGCAATCCCTCGTCATCTATTCCTGCGGTATCAATTATCATGCAGGGGCCAAGGGGGAGAATCTCCATGGCCTTGAAAACCGGGTCGGTGGTGGTTCCGGGAACATCTGATACCAGCGCGATATCCTGATTGGTCAGAGTATTTATCAGGCTGGACTTGCCGGCGTTGCGCCGGCCAAATATCCCAATATGCAAACGGTTGGCTTTGGGTGTATCCTGCATAATCTCACTCCTTTATGGTAGGGGGACACACCCCCTTTATCCTCCACTCTGCGGGCACAATCAGCAACCTTAATTGTTCCTGAGAACACTTCGTAGTCCCCAAGGGGGGAATGTCCCCCTTCTATATTTGGAGTTAGGCATTGGGGGTGAGGGGTATTTTCTAACCGTATCATATTCTGTAAATAGCACTACCTTCATGCCCGCTAACTACATCCCATACTCCACTATTCTAATGTTATAGCTTAAGTGTCAATGGTAAGAGGGTAACGTGTTAAAGGGTTTTACACCTTACTCCTCACACCTAACCCCTTACCCTCTGTAAGTATACAATATTCCTTTATTTTGGTACTTGTAAAGCAAAAAGACTGCCTGTAAAATGTTATTTGCAAGCTGGATTAAGCAGTTGCATGGATAATTGGATATGTGGAGCGGGACAAAGGCGTCCTTGAGGTTAAAGTTACAGAAATATCTGGCGAACTTTATCTCGAGGCGTTTTTTTGTGTCTAAAAACAACAGCAATAAAGATTAATTGAAGCTGCTTTAGAAAAACACTAATACTGACTGCTGTTTTTAAACCAGACTCCATTATCCAGATTCAAAAAGGCAGGTGATGCTATTGGGTGGGAAGATTATTATAGCCAGTGCTTCGGTTCCGGAAAAAAATCTACTTGTTGATTTTTTACGCCGGGCTGGTCATCAGGTAGTCGCCGAGACCAGTGACATGAGTCATACCTTCAGGCGGGCCCGTTCACTATTCTGTGACCTGGTTATTGTGGATGCCAACCTGGATGGGGGAAAAGGCCTGAAAACAGCCTCAATTATTAGTGAAGATAATCTGGCCGCCGCCCTCTTGCTGGTAGACAGCGAAGTCTTTCCTTCGGCTCGAGATTATCATTATCTCATAAGACCTATTTATTATTATACCTTAATCCCTGCAGTAGAGGCCGCTCTGTTGCATTGGCAAAAGGAGTTGGCCCTTCAGGAGCAGATCAAAAAGTTGGAAGAGAAATTGGAAACCAGGAAAATTCTGGACAAGGCCAAGGGGATTCTCATTGATCGCCTCAAAATCAGCGAGAATGATGCCCACCGCTTTATCCAAAAGGAAGCCATGAAAAGGGGGTCCACTCTCCGGCAGATTGCAACTGAAATCATTACTAGGGAAACACCAAAATTTTAAAGGTAAATTAAGATATTTGGAATAGGAAAGGAGCAGATATTATGACGAAAGATAAAAAACTGGAAGTATTTGAGAAGGTAAAAGCTAATGGGGTTCGTTTCATCAGGCTGCAGTTTACCGACATTGGCGGGGTTTTAAAAAATGTAGCTATTCCGGTCAGTCAGCTCGATAAGGCTTTAGATGGGGAATTGATGTTTGATGGCTCGTCGATTTCAGGATTTGCTGAGATTGAAGAATCGGATATGTATCTGGTTCCTGACCCCGATACCTTCACGGTTTTCCCCTGGCGCCCCAGCAATGGTGCGGTAGCCCGGATGATCTGTGATGTGTATACCCCGGAACCCGATAAAAGTCCGTTCAGCGGGGATCCGCGCACTAATCTCAAGCGCTTGATAAAAGAAGCTGCCGACATGGGTTTTGTTATGAATGCCGGACCCGAAAGCGAATTTTTCCTCTTCCTGGTTGATGATCAGGGGCATCCGGTTTTAAATACTCAGGATATGGCTGGCTATTTTGACCTGGCCCCGGTAGACCTGGGTGAGGATGCCCGTCGAGATATGGTCTGTACCCTGGAAGATATCGGCTTTGAGATTGAGGCCTCGCACCATGAAGTGGCGCCGGGACAGCATGAGATTGACTTCAAATACGGCCCGGCGGAAAGAATAGCTGATGATATTCAGACTTTGAAACTGGTAGTGCGCACCATTGCTGAGCGCCACGGGCTGCACGCCTCTTTTATGGCGAAGCCTATAGCAGGTATTAACGGTTCAGGAATGCACACCCACCAGTCTCTATCCAGCCTGGATGGCACGAATGTGTTCTATGATCCCGATAAACCGCATCAGTTGAGCGATATAGCCCGCTGGTACATGGGCGGAATTATGAAACACGCCCGGGCTTTGACCGCCATAACCAATCCGACCATTAATTCCTACAAGCGCCTGGTTCCTGGTTATGAGGCACCAGTATATATTGCCTGGTCGGAAAAGAACCGGAGTTGTCTGGTTCGGGTTCCAGCCAAGCGGGGAGTATCTACGCGCATTGAAGTTCGTCATCCCGATCCCATGTGCAATCCTTACCTGGCTATGGCGGTTATGCTGGCCGCTGGTCTGGATGGAGTTAAGAACCAGATTGAGCCCCCGGCTCCGGTCGATGCAAACATATACCACATGAGCCCGGCCGACCGTGAAAAAGCAGGCATTGCCAGCTTGCCCGGTTCACTTTTGGAAGCTATAGCTGAGCTTGAAAAAGATGAAGTAATCAAAAATGCTCTTGGGCCACATATTTTGAGCAGGTTTATCGAAGCCAAAAAGGCTGAGTGGGATCGCTACAACATGGAAGTACATCCCTGGGAAATCACAGAATACATGCGTTCATTTTAATGTAGCGGGACAGATTGTCGTTTTGGAGGGGAGGGAGCCAGGTGTTACTCAAAGAAGGACAGGTGCGAATTCCTAGTGGCTGCGCAATTGCCGGAATTTTGAACCAGCAGGGAGAAGGTTTTGACGGAGGAAAGATTATTTCCTGCATCGCTAATATGCACCAGCGCTCCAATGGCCTGGGAGGCGGGTTTGCCGCTTATGGAATTTATCCCGAGTTTAAAGAGCATTATGCCCTGCATATATATTTTGACTGTAAAGAAACCCGAGCCAATTGTGAAAGTTATTTAAATAAAAATTTTAATATCCGTCTCCAGGAACCGGTTCCGGTTAGAAAACATGAGCGGATAAAAGATGCCCCTATTATATGGCGCTATTTCGCACAACCCAAAGAAGAGAAACTGGCTTACGAGCAGTTGGAGGAAAGTGAATTCACAGCCCGGGCCGTGATGCATATCAATGCGGTAATCCCCGGAGCCTTCGTGGCTTCCAGCGGTCATAACATGGGAGCTTTCAAGGGAGTAGGTTATCCCGAAGATATGGGTGAATTTTTCCGCCTGGAAGAATATAAGGCTTATCTCTGGACAGCTCACGGGCGCTTCCCCACCAATACTCCGGGGTGGTGGGGTGGAGCTCATCCCTTTACCCTATTGGACTGGTCGTTGGTACACAACGGGGAGATATCCTCTTACGATACCAACCTGCGTTTTTTACAGATGTATGGTTATCGCTGCACTTTGCAGACTGATACCGAAGTAATTGCTTATAGCTTTGACCTGCTGATGAGAAAACGGGGGCTGAGCCTGGATGAAACCATTCATGTTATCGCGGCTCCTTTCTGGCGTGATATCAATGAGGAAAAGGTTAAGCGGCTGCGCCGTGTTTATGCCAGTCTCCTGCTCAATGGCCCCTTTTCGATCATTGTGGCTACCGGAAATGGCCTGGTTGCAGTTAATGACCGCATAAAACTGCGCCCCCTGGTGGCGGCCCGCAAGAATGAGTTTCTTTATGTAGCCAGTGAAGAAGCCGCTATCCGGGTAGTTGAATCTAATCCTGATGAAGTCTGGTCTCCTGGCGGGGGAGAACCGGTCATAGGTTTGCTTAATGGCCGAGAAAAATTGCTGGATATACCACAATGTAATGGTCCGGCAGCCCGAACGGCTTAAGGGAGGGAATAATATGGCCCGCAGTATAATGACTCCTGCTTTTAAAATTGAAAGAGATGAAGATCGCTGCATCCAGTGTGGGGTTTGTGTTCGCCAGTGCGCCAACGATGTTCACCACCAGGATGAGGATGGCTGGATGTGGGTTGATGATGAAAAATGTGTAGCCTGCCAGCGTTGCGCGGTTCTCTGTCCAACTCGGGCCTTGAGCATTAAAGAGTATCCCATAGATTTTCGAAGCAACCAGCACTGGACATCACCGACCATCCGGGAAATATATGCCCAGGCTGAGAGCGGAGGAGTTCTGCTCACCGGTATGGGAAACCCCCGTTCGTACAAAAACTTTTTTGATCATCTGCTGCTCAATGCCAGCCAGGTGACTAATCCTTCCATTGATCCCCTTAGGGAGCCCATGGAGTTGACTACTTATCTCGGAAACAAGAGTCAAAACGGCAGCGAAGGTGAAAAACCGCAGTTGGAACTGGATATTCCCATCATGTTCTCTGCCATGTCTTTTGGTTCGGTTAGTATCAATGTCCAGAAATCACTGGCGGCTGCGGCCCGGGAATTGGGTACCTTTTGGAATACCGGCGAAGGCGGTCTGCATTCGGATCTGCTGGGTTACGGTAAGGGTGCCATTGTCCAGATAGCTTCGGGCCGCTTTGGCGTTCATCCGGATTATCTGGAAAATTCGGCGGCTATAGAAATAAAGATAGGCCAGGGAGCAAAACCGGGTATCGGTGGACACCTGCCCGGCGAGAAAGTAAGCCAGGAAGTTTCCCGGGCACGGATGATCCCCGCCTGGTCGGATGCTATTTCTCCTGCTCCGCACCATGATATATATTCCATAGAAGATCTGGCCCAACTAATCGAAACCCTGAAAGTAGCTACTCGTTACCGTAAACCGATTGCCGTTAAAGTAGCTGCCGTACACAACATAAGTGCTATTGCTTCCGGGGTCGTGAGAGCCGGCGCTGATATTCTGGTAATTGACGGGTTTAGAGGCGGCACCGGAGCTGCGCCCATGCGCATCCGGGATAATGTGGGTATTCCCATCGAGATGGCCCTGGCTCAGGTTGATAGTCGATTGCGGGATGAAGGCATCCGCTCGCAGGCTTCACTGGTAGTAACCGGGGGCATCAGAAACAGTGCGGATGTACTGAAATCCATAGCTCTGGGGGCTGATGCTGTTTATATCGCAACGGCAGCGCTGCTGGCTCTGGGTTGTCATATGTGCCAGATGTGTTTTACCGGTAAATGCAATTGGGGTATCGCAACCACCCGTGCGGATTTAACCAAACGCTTAAATCCTATAATCGGCAGTCGGCATGCCATAAATTTACTGACCGCCTGGAGCCATGAAATAAAGGAAATGATGGGCGGCATGGGGATCAACGCGGTAGAAAGCCTGCGCGGCAACCGCTTGATGCTCCGGGGAATTGGTCTTACCAGAGAAGAACTGGATCTGCTCGGCGTAAAACCGGCAGGGGAGTAGGGGTGATAATTATGAAAGTTGTGGCTTTACCAGAATATTGCCTGGGTTGTGGCCTTTGTGAAATATATTGTGCTGCTCAGCATGATGGCTGGAATGGCAACGTGTTAAAGGCTTTTAAAAAAGGCAAGCCCGTTAATCGCTCCCAGCTTATGGGATCCTCGCAGTGGTGCTGGCTGAATACCTGTATGCACTGTACGGATGCCCCCTGTGTAAACGGCTGTATAAGCGGGGCTATGCAACGCGATCCCGATGGCACGGTCTATGTTGATACCGAACGCTGCGTTGGATGTTTCACTTGTGTAATGCTCTGCCCTTATGGTCATGTCCGGCCCTGGCAGGAAAAACATCAAGTAATTAAATGCGATTTATGCCGGGACCAAAAAGGCATCCCGGCCTGTGTCGCCAACTGTCCCAATGGAGCCTTGCAGTTGCTCGTTGAGGAGGTGGATGCCGGATGAGATATGTTATTATAGGAAGTTGTATTGCAGCTATGGGGGCCGTAGAAGGTATAAGGAGCATTGATAAAAAAGGACTTATAACGATTATCGACGGTGAACAAAGAGGTGCCTATACCCGTCCCCTAATCTCCTACTTCCTGGCCAAACCCTATAAATTCAAGGACATTAGGTATCGTTCTCCTGAGTTCCTGGCCGCGAATGGCGTTGAAGTGATTAATGCCATGGCGGAGCAAATAAATCGTACCGACAAGCAGGTCGTTCTGAATGATGGCCAAATAATTCCTTATGACCACTTGTTGATAGCTACCGGGGCATATCCGGTTATGCCTGATATAGCAGGCATCGAAAAATCCTGGATTAAAACCTTTTACACGCAGGCAGATGCTGAATCATTAAATGCGCTCCTGGCTGAGGGACAGGAGGCGGTAATTATCGGTTCGGGGCTTATTGGGATGAAAGCTGCGGAAGCTCTATGGCAGAGGGGGTTAAAGGTAAGCATTGTAGAAAAGGATGCGTATATGCTTCCCCGTGTTTTAAGCTCAGGCTCAGCTGTAATTCTCAATAGTCTGATTAATGGTGCAGGAATAAATATACGATGTGCCGAGGAGTTGACTGCAGTTCTACCCGACCACCAGCTGGAGTTCGCCAGCGGCATGAAGCTGCATGCCGACCTCTTGATATTGGCTTTGGGAACCAGACCCCGCAGCGAATTGGCTGTGGCTTGCGGTATTAAGGTTAATAAGGGCATCGTCGTCAATAATTATTTGCAAACCAGTGATGAAAATATCTTTGCAGCTGGGGATGTAATAGAAACCAGAAATATATTGACCGGAGAAAATGAGATTATGGCACTTCTCCCCCAAGCCCATAAAGAAGGCTTTTTAGCCGGGTGTAATATGGCCGGCCATAAGATCGCCTATACCGGAGGAATCTTTCAGAATTCGGTAAATATAATGGGAGTCAGTATTTGTTCGGCCGGCAGCCTGAGCGATGCTGCCTATACCTCGTTAATCTGGAAACAGGATGAAAAATATTTGGAGCTTTTTCTGGATGGAAGCTATTTATATAAATATACAGCGATTAATTTGCCGGAGCTTAGCGGGCCTCTGACCGCTGCGATAGAACGAAGAATAATGATAGAAGAAACTGCGTGGAGGACTTTTATGGCTGCTCCATCCCTGTCCACCATTCCTCCTGCTTACTGGCATAAAATTGGGGACATTCCCCGAGCAAATACCTGGAACCAATAATGAACAGGTATAGCCATTGAAACAATTGTTAGGTGAATTAAGGCAAATAAAGGGGTGTGTCCCCTTACATTAAAGGAGGTAGCATCATGACCATATTTAGTGCAGTTGATTATGAAGATCATGAATTGCTTCAAATCCTGGATGAAACACCCCAAGAAGAAATAGAAGTCAGGGATTTAAACGGCCAGCGTTATATTGCCTGTGGCTGGAAGAACAGCAAGAAGCTTATACTGCGCGGCACGGCCGGCAATAACCTGGGAGCTTTTGCTGAGGGACCGCAAATTGTAGTATACGGCAACGGTCAGGAAGGTGTAGCCAATACGATGAGCGACGGCCAGATTGTTCTGCATGGCCGCGTTGGCGATATAGCAGGTTACGGTATGCGGGGAGGATCGCTTTTTGTCAAGGGCAATGCCGGATATCGCCTGGGCATTCACATGAAAGCTTACCAGGATAAAAATCCGGTGATTGTGGTAGGCAGCAGTGCCGGTGCCTTTGCCGGTGAATATATGGCCGGCGGCACTATTATTGTGCTGGGTCTTGATTCCAATAGAGACCTGATTGGCCCCTATTGCGGCACCGGAATGTACGGAGGGGCTATTTACCTGCGCGGTAATTTTCCAGAGCACAACCTGGCTGCCAACCTGAGCCAGGAAATCTTAAGTATCCATGAATTATCTGATATTATGCCCTATTTGGAAGCCTTTGCCCAATATTTTGAGTATCCTTTGGAGAATATTCTTGAAACCCCCTTTACCCGGCTGAAGGTGCTGGTGGATCGCCCCTTCGCCCACCTCTACACTGGCTTTGTAAGTTAGTGATGCTGACAGCACTCATAATAGTGGTGAGAGGAGGCGGCACAGGGCTTCCTTTACTCTCACCCCGGCAGGCCGCTTAAGATAATCCTCCATAAGTATCTCATCCGAATTTACCAAATCCCTATAAAATCCTTTTTCCAAATTACGGGTGACCTTCTCATCATATAAAAAAGCATTAACTTCAAAATTAAGATCAAAACTGCGGATATCCATATTGGCTGTACCCACTGAACTAACAAAACCATCCACCATAAGGACCTTGCTATGCAAAAATCGCTGTTTGGAATAGGCAAAACAGCGCACCCCGGCTTCCAGCAGTTCGCTAACGTAGGAAAGATTAGCCCAGTGAACAAATGGCTGATCAGCTTTACCGGGAATCATCAAGATCACATCAACTCCTGAAAGGGCCGCTATTTTCAAGGCTTCCAGGATACTATCATCGGGGACAAAATAAGGGGTTTGAATATATACCTTCTGCTTGGCACTGCTTATCATGCGCAGATATCCATCTTTAATCGAACTCCATTTGGAGTCTGGTCCGCTGGATACGATTTGTACTCCGATCTCACCCTCTGCTTGGCGCAGGGGAAAGTATTTTTCCTCCACCTGAAAATCATAGCCACAGGTATACCTCCAGTCCAGCAAAAACCTTAGTTGCAAGCCGTCCAAAGCACTTCCCTTGATAAGCAGATGGCTGTCGCGCCAGTACCCGTATGCTTGGGAAAGCCCCAGGTACTCGTCTCCAATATTGAATCCTCCGATGTAACCCTCCAGTCCGTCAATAATGCATATTTTTCGGTGATTACGGTAGTTAAGCCGCAGGTTGATATAAGGTAAAAACGGAGGAAAGAATTGACTGACTTCTGCACCAGCCACAATCAAGGGTTTAAAAAAGTTGCGGGGTAAGTGCAGACAACCCATGCCATCATAAAGCAATTTTACTTCCACTCCACTTCTGGCTTTGGCTGCCAGTATATCACGAATGGCCTTTCCAGTATCATCATTACGTATAATGTAATACTCCAAATGAATATATTTTTCAGCTCTATTCATGCTCTTCATCATTTTTTGAGAAAGCTTTTGTCCGTCATCAAATATTTCCACACTATTATTTTGAGTAAACAAAGACTGGTTGCTGTTCAGATGCAAGTGTATAATATTACGGTAATCACTGACCCGGGGATTAATAAAGCATAATTGATTAGTATTTAAAGACTCACCCTGTTGGGTAAGTTGGGGGAAGAATTTTTTTTCTTCTTCCTCTTTTAAGAAAAATAACTTCTTCTTCCGCAAATCCTGACCCAAGAAAACATAAAGCAAAAAGCCCAGAACCGGCATAAAAAAAAGCACCAAAAGCCAAGTTAAAGTCACGGTAGGATTATGCCGTTCAAAAAA
>JAQUXM010000061.1:11442-15248 GCA_028692415.1 Syntrophomonadaceae bacterium
GAGGGGGTCTGACCTACCCCTTTCCGAATATGTTCTCTTTGCTTCTTGAATACATAGCCTACGATTCTTTCCTGATCGCGTTCATTAATTTCCTGAAAACATACGCCAATTTTAACCGGCTTATTCTCATCCAGGTTCCGAGTTACGGTTCCATTAATCTTTAATATGAACTTATCAGGGAAAATGATTTCCATCTCCAGTAAGGTATCCTTTGCAATTGCCTCACCGTTTAGCATACAAATGCCCCCGCCACTGATATCTATAACCGTGGTTTCAATAAAATCGCTTTCTGAACCCGCGGGACGGAACAACATCGGCAGGTTGGTGTCCACTCTCACCCAATTGCGCATTTGTATCTTGGTAACCTTAAAGGGCAGTGACAAATTCAGCACGGGCTGGTGACCGGCTATTCTTGCGGCAACTTTGGTATGAAACAGGTGATATGTCCCGTCTTTTCCTATACGTATCAGGACTTCTTCCCCAACCGGTACCGGTACTAAGGTGCCTCTTTTATAAGGTGCCGCCACAACAATGGCATCCCGTCGCAAATCTTCTACACGACTCGCAAATACCTCTTTTTGTTCTGGATTTCTTTTATCAATGTCTATCTCTATTTCAATCAGCTTATTAATCTTAATAAAGTCCTGATAGTTTATGCCTGCCAAAAATCACCCCTCCTATATATACAGAACATTTTGATAAATTTATTTCTAATATAACGTAAATTATTGCACTTTGGTACCAGGACCTGTGTTTGTTTTCGGCATAATATAATTATCAATCTACTTTCGTCATAATACAACATAATTCGCGGCAAACGTCAAGATCGGTTAAAACTTCCTTTTGATTATTATTTCCCCATTATCTTTTAAATTAATGTGCCCTTATTCTATCGAATATTGATCTAAGTCGAATTAATTAACACTGCATGTTAATATTTAGATGGGAATACTGATAAAGACTTATGCAAAGTTTGGCGCATAGTATTGCAACTCATCCGCTACATTGTTTTCCCTGTTTGCTTACTTTGGTTCTCCGGAATGAGTAAAAACATTAACAGCTTTTGTGAGGTTAGGCTTTTGAATCCAAGATTTATAGCTTTTTATATTTGTTTTTTTGCCATATATGGACTTATTAACTACTATATCGGTCTGCGGGGCTGGCAGGCGTTAAGTAATTACAGCATCCCTATCACCGGGTATTGGGGGCTATTGGTCGCAGTGGGATCGCTTAGCTTCCCCCTCGGTCGCTGGGCCGCAGATATCTTGCCACGCGAACTGGTTCAATTCCTCATTTATATTGGTTCCTACTGGATGGGTATCATGTACTATCTTTTCCTGATTATATTTTGTCTTGATCTAGTCCGTCTGCTTGACCGCTTTCTGGGATTTCTTCCCGAGGGGTTAAAAAGTCCCCATCCCGGCGTAGCCCTGGTTTTATTATTGCTAATTCTGCTTTTAAACATCTATGGGACCTGGAATGCTCTTCATCCAGTAATCCGGAATTATGAAGTAAACATTACCCAAAAACACAGTTCCATGGATACCTTGAACGTGGTTATGGTCTCTGATATTCATCTGGGCTGGATTGTAGGTCCCAAGCGCCTTGAGCAGTTGGTTCACGACTTAAACTTGCTGAATCCTGATCTGATACTGCTGCCGGGAGATATTATTGATGAGGGTGTTGACCTGCGCACTGAAAAAGAGATCCCCCGCTTGTTCGGGAACTTAAATCCCAGGCTTGGCACCTATGCAATCCCCGGTAATCATGAATATATAAGCGGTAGCGGAGATGATGTATTTGACTTTTTATCCCGTGCTGGGATAAAGGTACTGCGCGACCAGTGGATTGAAGTGGAAGACGGATTCTACTTGGTGGGACGGGATTCGCGAGCCAAGCACAGCTTCGGGGGAGTGTCACGTCTGGATCTGCATGCCTTGATGCACGGCATTGACGTTAGTAAACTGCCTATCATCTTAATGGATCACGAACCTTTTGATCTCGGTGAAGCAGCCCAGGCAGGTGTAGCATTGCAATTCTCGGGTCATACTCACCACGGCCAGATCTCCCCCAACCAGTTTATAACCCGTTCCATCTACGAACTGGACTGGGGATATTTGCGTAAAGACAATCTTCAGGTATTTGTCTCCTGTGGATTTGGAACCTGGGGGCCGCCGATACGCATCGGCAACCACCCGGAAATTTTAAATATTAAAGTAAATTTCACGCAACAAACATGCGTTGTTTAATAGGGAGAAGGGAGGGACAAGGGGACAGGAACCTAGTCCCAATATAGGGACAAGGTTCCTGTCCCCTTGTCCCACTTCTCCCAAGGCTTTTTATCCTTTTTGCTGAATCTTGGCCCAGCTGTCACGCAATGAAACGATACGATTAAAAACCAATGCTCCCGGTGAAGAATCAACCTGGTCCACACAGAAATAACCCTGCCTTAAGAACTGGTAATGACTCGGCGAATCACTGCCCGCGACTCCAGGTTCCAGCATACAGCCGGTCAGTCGTTCCAGTGAATTGGCGTTTAAGTTGGCCTTGTAATCGGCACCTTCAGCTTCTTCATCCGGGTTTTCAACCAGGAAAAGTTGCTCGTAAAGGCGCACTTCTGCGGGAATCGCATGAGCAGCGGAAACCCAGTGGGAGGTTCCTTTAATCTTGCGGCCACTGGTCGGTCCACCGCTCTTAGATTCGGGGTCATAGCTGCAATGCAGCTCAATAACCACCCCGCTTTGTTCATCCTTGACCACCTTTTCACACTTAATAATATAGGCACTCTTCAAACGAACTTCCCCGCCGGGAGTCAACCGGAAAAACTTTTTCGGGGGATTCTCCATGAAATCTTCCTGTTCAATATAGATTTCGCGCGAAAAAGGTATCTTGCGGGAACCCATCTCCGGGTTCTCCGGATTGTTTTCCGCATCCAGCCATTCGGTCTGGCCTTCCGGATAATTATCAATAATTAGCTTCAAGGGCCGCAAAACCGCCATAACCCGGGGAGCCCGCATATTCAAGTCTTCTCTAATACAATGCTCCAGCAGGGCAATATCTACCATGCTGTTGCGTTTGGCTACCCCGATGCGATCACAAAAGTCCCTTATCGCCTCGGATGTGTACCCACGCCGGCGAAGTCCGGATATGGTCGGCATGCGCGGGTCGTCCCAACCGCTTACATAATTCTTTTCCACCAGTTCCCGGAGCTTGCGCTTGCTCATTACGGTATAGCTCAGATTCAAACGAGCAAACTCGATCTGCTGGGGCCGCCCCGCTACTTTTCGGGGATACGACTCCAGTGGCAGGGCATCCAGGCACCAGTCGTATAAAGGCCGGTGATCAGCAAATTCCAATGTGCAAACGGAGTGCGTGATATCCTCAAAGGAATCTGATATAGGATGAGCATAATCATACATGGGGTATATGCACCAGGCATCTCCAGTCCGATGATGGGTAGAACGCAGGATGCGATATAAAACAGGATCGCGCATATTCAGATTGGGGGAAGCCATGTCTATTTTAGCGCGCAAGACCCGGGAGCCGTCTTCGAATTCCCCTGCCCGCATGCGGTAAAACAAATCAAGGCTCTCCTCAATGGACCGGTTGCGGTAAGGACTGTCCTTGCCGGCTTCGGTAAGAGTGCCCCGGTGGTCTCTTATTTCCTGGGCGCTAAGATCACAAACATAGGCTTTGCCAGCTTTAATCAATTCAATCGCATATTCGTACAATTCTTCAAAATAATCCGAAGCATAGAATATCCGGTCTTCCCAATCGAAGCCCAGCCATTTCACATCGGTCTGGAT
>JAQUXM010000062.1 GCA_028692415.1 Syntrophomonadaceae bacterium
AAAGCCGGGCTGAACTAGTGCAAAAAGATTCCCAGGAGGCTTCTGATCTCTTAGACAAACTCTATCGTGAACTCCATGAAAAGCTAAACCAATCCATTGCCGAGGCAGCTGTAGTGGAGCAGATATCCACTCTGGCTGATACCATATCAGCAATTGCCAGGCAGACTAATCTCCTGGCTTTGAACGCCGCGATCGAGGCTGCCCGGGCAGGCGAACAGGGGCGAGGATTTGCGGTGGTAGCCGATGAGGTACGCCAGTTAGCGGAAAATTCTGCAGACACTGTGCTCAATATCAAATCCTTGACCGGCGATGTGCAAAAATCGATTAATAATCTAATTTCCAATGCCAGTGACTTGCTGGAGTTCATGAATACCAAGGTGAGCAAGGATTATGACACCATGGTCAAAGTTGGGTCTCGTTACGCACACGACGCCAATACATTTTTCACTCTTAGCGAAAAGGTCAGCAAGATGAGCAATCAGGTCCTTGAATCGGTTGATGAAGTTAACAAGGCTATAGAGTCAGTAGCAATTACAATGAATCAAAGTGCCAATGGGGCCCAGGAAATATCCAAGGATGCTGAAGATACCAGTAGATCCTTGGATGAAGTTGCGCAATTCGCTGGTCGCCTGGCTGAGAATGCTGAAAAACTGAACCTGTTGGTATCCCGCTTTAAGATATGAGGAAATTTTTAATCAGCAGCTATTGGAAGATACAAAAAACCTCCTCGTTTCGAGGAGGTTTTGGTTTTTCTGATTCTTAACGTTTTGAGTATTGAGGAGCTTTTCTCGCTTTATGCAAACCGTATTTCTTTCTTTCTTTCATCCGCGGGTCGCGGGTTAGAAAACCAGATTTCCTAAGTTGGGGTCTGATGTCGGGATTGGCTTTCACCAGTGCCCGGGCGATACCCAATCTTACTGCGCCAGCCTGTCCGGTAATACCGCCGCCATGGACCCGGCAAATTACATCGAATCTTCCGGTCATCCCGGTTAGCTCCAAAGGCTGCTGAACAATGAGCCGTCTGGTTTTATTGGGAAAGAAATCTTCAAAACTCCGTTCATTTATGGAAATCGTGCCATTACCGGGAACCAATCTGACCCTGGCCACAGCTTCTTTTCTTCTTCCTGTACCCCAGTATTGAACCTTCGCCATATCTATCTCTCCTTACCCTCTGAGTTCTCGAACTTCAGGTTTTTGGGCCTGGTGGGGATGCGTGCTTCCGCTATATACTTTAAGTTTCTTAAACATCTTGTCACCAAGGCGATTGTGCGGCAACATACCCTTGACAGCTGTCTCGATGGCCTTTTCAGGTTTCTTTTGCAGCAGGGTACGGTAATCCATCTCTTTTAATCCACCGGGATATCCGCTGTAAGTACGATACATTTTTTTATTTAACTTGTCACCAGTTAAATGGATTTTTTCGGCATTGATT
This sequence comes from Syntrophomonadaceae bacterium, assembly GCA_028692415.1. GTDB lineage: Bacteria > Bacillota > Syntrophomonadia > Syntrophomonadales > Syntrophomonadaceae > JAQUBU01. Next base: position 1,433 of record JAQUXM010000062.1, read on the forward strand.
ATTATTACAAAGTCGCCGGTATCAACATGGGGAGTATAGATGGGTTTATGCTTTCCCCTTAGAATGGAGGCAACTTCGGAAGACAACCTTCCCAGTGTTTGATCACTGGCATCTATCACATACCATTTGTGTTCAACTTCCGCAGGTTTAGCCACATAGGTTTTCACGTTTTTCCCTCCTGTATCTCAATAGCTAACGCATTTGAAGCTCAAATCTTTGTTTCTATGTCTGTCAACGGGGCAGAAGCCAAATATAGATCTAAAGACTGCCTTTTAATTTTAGCTAAAATAAACCTTTCCTGTCAAGAAAACAATATATATTTTTCATTTTTCTGTATTATTATACTTAACTTCAGCCAGATATAATCCCTGAGGCGGGACAGTTGGCCCGGCCAGAGTCCTGTCCCGGGAAGCAATAATCTCTTTAATATGGCTGGGCGGATATTTGCGCCGGCCTGCTTCCAGTAAGGTACCCACGATAATCCTAACCATGTTATATAAGAACCCGTTGGCCTCTATTTCCATATCCAGCCGATTACCGGTCTCAATCAAGCAGCACTTGCTTACCAATCGCTCAAAAGTTTTGGCTGATGAACCACTGGCACAAAATGCTCTGAAATTATGCCTTCCTATAAAAAATCCGCACGCCTCTTGCATCAACCCCACATCCAGATTTTCATGGATACATAAAGCATGATTGCGATTAAACACCTTATGCTCCTTTGATCTCAATATTCTGTAAATATATCGCTTGCTTAGGGCATCAAATCGTGGGTTGAAACTTGCGTGTATATATTGGCTGTTCAAAACCTGTATATCTGCAGGTAGAAAGGTATTTACAGCAAATGCCCACCTTTCTCCGGGAATGCTGGCCTCCGTGTTAAAGGCTACAACCTGCCCCAGCGCATGTACCCCGGCATCTGTACGGCCCGCACAGATCATAACAACCCGTTCACCGCTCAGGCGGAAGATAGCCTCTTCCAGTCTGGCCTGTACCGTATCGGCATTTTTTTGAATTTGAAAACCATGATAGTTGCTGCCATCATATTCCAGCAAGAGTTTAACCCGGTTCATCCTGACCTCCTAGCCGTACTACAAGCGGGACAGGGGGACAGGTTATTTGTCCCACAAAATCTTGACCCGATCCATCTTTTCGAAGCCTATTACGAAAATGGGACAAGTGACCTGTCCCCCTGTCCCGCTTGTCTAATTTCCATCAATACAGCATGATCGCCAGTGATACAATTACCATAATGAAAGCATAGCAATAATCACGACCACGCAAAACCAGTACATTCATCTGGCTTCGTCCCCGGCCTCCCTGGTAGCCCCTGGATTCCATGGCTACGGCCAGTTCATCGGCTCGCTGCAGGGAATTGCGAAAAACCGGTAAAATGATCGAGCGCAGCTTTTTCAGCCTTTGCTTGAGACTGCCCTCCTGGTAGTTGGCCCCGCGGCAAAGCTGAGCCTTTCGGATGCGCTCCGCCTCTTCAAAAAATAGCGGCATAAAGCGCAGGCTTAAATTCATTATCATCGCCAGTTCATGGACCGGAAACCCCAGCCTGCGTATAGGTTTTAATAGGCTCTCGAAGGCATCGCTCATAGCAACCGGACTGGTAGTAACAGTTAAGAGTCGAGCCAGGCCGAGCAGGATTATAAATCGGATGCCTAGCGATGCTGCTGCCTCTAAACCTTCGATGGTAATGTTCAAATAGAATATTTCCATCCGATTGTTGCCCGGTGTAAAACAGGTCAGTATAAACATAGTCATAAGAATTATCCAGACAAAGGGTTTAAGGGCGGATAGATATATTTTAAGGTTAACCTTGCTCTGCCAAATCATTAGGGCAAGCAAAAAAAGCAGGACTGCTTGCTGCAGTGGTAAAACCGCTTGAAAAACCGCCAGGGTTAGCATAAGCGTGGCAATTATCTTGCTGCGCGGGTCGATTTCATGAATTAACGAATTCGCCGGAATGTATTGCCCCAGACTCAAATTACTTAACATAGTCTGCTCCCCCAACTACCTGATGGGTTAAAAAAGAGATACGTAATATTCTTGCCTTGCCATTATTCAAAATACACTCCAAATTCGCAGTTGACCAGTTAATGCGGCAAAGAAACGATTGCCTTGCAATTCTGTCATTGCTATGAAACTAGTGTGCTTGTCATTGCTATGAAAACAATATCGGCAAGCGACCTTCAAGCCTGTCATTGCGAGCGCAGCGCGGCAATCTTCTTCCCCCGCAGGCACAACAGTACCTCGCCCGTTCAATGCCGCGTAATATTCCGTTTTCGTTTATCGTGGTGCAGCTTTGCTGCATGACTAATTGCGAGGAGCGCAGCGACGCAGCAATCTTTCCCCATTTTCATCGGTGGTTGTGGCCTCGGGTCATGGGGGGTTAGTACGAAAATAATTAGCAACTATTGTTTGAAAAACCAATATGCCCGTTAAATATTCTAATAAAACCACCTATTTGATTTTCATAGGTGGCTGCGTCCTGCGGGCATGATGGGTTGAGTAATTCATAATTTATTTGCAAGCTTTTCCACAATTAGCCGGCCGGCTTCTTCGGGATTGCGCGGTGACCTGGTTATACCCCATCCTCTTTGCTTCAACTGCTGTACAACCTGCTGCGCAGGGGTCAAATCGACTCCCAATTGCGCCAATTGCTCACTGCTGTCCAGCATTTTGCTGGAAGCAACATCGAGAACCAGTTGGCCATTATCCAATACTATAATCCGGCTGCACAAAGCGAGCAGATCTGAAAGATGATGGGACACCATGATTATGGTCATCTTCTCCAAGCGGTTCAGTTCGCTCATATTTTCAAACAGCAAAACTCGCATTTCCGGGTCAAGCCCTGCGCTGGGCTCATCCAGAAGCAAATAACGCGGCTCCGAAGCTAGCATCCCGGCAATTGCCAGGCGTCTTTTCTCACCTCCGCTCAGGTTGGCGGTAGACCGCTTCCGGTATACCGCAGGGTCAAGCCCCACCTGGATTAGTGCTTTTATAACCCGTTCTTCGACCGCTTGTGCATCCAACCCCATATTAATCGGTCCGAAAGCTACTTCGTCATAAACATGCTCCTCAAATATCTGCTGCTCCGGGTATTGAAAAACCATCGCCACTTGCTGCCGCAGTTTTGCTAACGAGGCTTTTTTCATCCCGCCCAATAATAGTCCGTCTATGGTGATTGTCCCCGCAGCAGGCTGCAGCAAGCCGTTTAAAAGCTGAAGCAGTGTTGACTTTCCCGACCCGGTTGCTCCCATGATCCCAATCGTTTCACCATCATTCACAGTCAAAGAGAATCCCTTAAGTGCTGATTTTTCGAAAGGGGTTCCTTTTTGGTATATGTAAACCAGATTTTCTATCTTAATCGGCATAGTTCCTCTACCAATTCTGACGGGCTGAGAATGTCGCTCGGAATATCATAGCCCGCCATATTCAGCTGCTCAATCAGACGACTTATTTCCAAGCCCCCCAGGCCAGCATTTCGCAAGACATCGACCCGAGCCAGTAAATTCCTGCTGCTGTCCTGCAGCTTTATCTGACCCTGCTCAAGCCAAACCAACCGGTCAGCCTGAAGTAATTCTTCAAGATCATGTGAAATGATTATTATTGACAGCCCTTCCTGTTCTTTAAGCTCCCCCAGTATTTTTCTGACTTCCTTTTTACCCTGCGGGTCCAGCATGGCAGTTGGTTCATCTAAAACCATATATTTGGGCCGCATCGCCAGCAAACCCGCAATGCAGACCCTTTGTTTCTGTCCTCCGGACAAAAGATAAGGAGGATATTTTGCATAATCCTCCATTGATACCATTTGCAGAGCAGTATCGACTCTTCTTCTTATTTCACTGGGTGCCAAGCCTAAATTCTCTGGTCCAAACGCTACATCCTCCTCGACCAGATTGGATACGAATTGATTATCCGGTTCAGCCAGAAGCAAAGCAACCTTTTGTTTGATCAATCCACGGTTCTCAGGAATCGCGCTGCTAAGCCCGTCTATCTCCACCTGTCCCGTACTGGGAATGACAACCCCATTCAAGAGCCGGGCCAGGGTTGATTTTCCTGAGGCATTGCGACCGATTATTCCTAAGATTTCATTTTCCCTGATATCCAGATTAATATTTCTTAATGCAGGCCGCTCTCCCTGAGGATAGCAATAACTGGCATTTCTTATGGATATCATCTTAGTCAATCAATTCAATGATAGCCATCGGTGCCCCATCACCCTTACGAAAAGTAGTCTTGATTATCCGGGTGTAACCGCCCTGGCGATCGCTATAGCGTTCTGCTATATCACTGAACAGCTTTTGCACAACTGTGTCGCTCATAATATAAGAAGCAGCCTGCCTACGCGCATGCAAATCGCCCCTTTTACCCAGGGTAATCATCTTTTCGGTAATTCTCTTGATATCTTTGGCTCTGGTTTCAGTGGTAACGATTTTCTCCTTCTCCAACAAGGAAGTTACAACATTTCTGAGCATTGCCCTTCTATGATCACTTCTGAGCCCTAGTCTACGATAACTCACTGGGGCCCCTCCTTTCTAATCTTCAGCTTTCCTAAATGCTAGATTTAGGTCTTTTAATTTTCTCTCGATTTCTTCCAATGATTTTTGGCCTAAATTCCTGATTTTGCTCATCTCTTCGCGAGTCTTGCCGATCAGGTCGCCTACCGTATTGATACTGGCCCGCTTCAGTCCATTGGAAGCCCGTACTGAAAGTTCCAGTTCCTCTATGGACATTTCGAGAACCTTGTCCTTTTTCTCTTCTTCCTTTTCGACTAGTATTTCCACTTCCGCAAAAGTATCATCGATTTCGGTAAACAGTTTTAAGTATTCGATAATGATTTGCGCAGAAAGACTAATGGATTCTTCCGGGCTTATGCTGCCATTGGTCCATACTTCCAGGATCAGCCGGTCATAGTCAGTACGCTTTCCTACCCGGGCATTATCAACCGTATAATTTACCCGGTTAACCGGTGTGTAAATGGAGTCAATGGGTATCAAGCCTACAATATCAGCATTCTTGTTAGGTTGCTGGTCAGCACTGACATAACCTCGTCCCCGCTCGATATACATCTCAATTTCCAGCTTGGCGTCTTCATCCAAACTGGCTATGTGCAGCTCCGGATTAAGAACATCAACCTCAGCATCGGGAGTGATATCTGCAGCAGTAACATCCTTCCTGCCCCGTTGCTCAAGCCGGATTATTTTACGTTCATTACCTGTATAGCCTAAAACCAGTTTCTTAATGTTTAAGATTATCTCGGTGGTGTCTTCCAAGACATTGGGAATCGTTGAGAACTCATGCAATACCCCGTCAATTTTTATGGCTGTGACCGCTGCACCCGGTAAGGAAGACAAGAGAACCCGGCGTAAGGAATTGCCCAGAGTCGTACCATATCCTCTTTCCAGGGGCTCAATCACAAATTTACCGTAATTTGTGCTAGGATCTTTGTCAACACACTCAATACGTGGTTTTTCCATCTCTAGCATTCATTTATCCCCTCCTTTTAAATCGACCGGCACTCATGTTTTTTGCTCCGCCCCGTGCCTTTTTCGGGGTTTGGATAAATATCGGGCCTTTAGAATTTATCTATCTGGAGTAGAGTTCTACTATGAGCTGCTCATTTACCAGGGTGTCAATCTGCTCTCTAAGCGGATAAGCCAGAACCGTACCAGTCAAATTTTCCACATCTACACTCAACCACTCAGGAGGAGTCTTGTAAGCAGCCTGTTCCTTTAAATCCTGGAACTTGTAGGAATCCCGGCTGGCTTCCTTGACCTTAATAACATCCCCCACTTTTACCAGAATGGAGGGTATATTGGCTTTCTTGCCATTAAGGGTAAAATGTCCATGGGTAACCAGTTGGCGAGCTTCTTTACGGGAAGCAGCCAAGCCCATGCGGTAAACCATATTATCCAGACGTCGCTCCAGCAAAATCAGGAGGTTTTCGCCGGTTATACCCTGTTGCCGGTCAGCTTTCTTAAAGTAGTTGCGGAACTGCTTTTCCAATATACCGTATATTCTCCGGGTTTTTTGCTTTTCTCTTAATTGGATCCCATATTCACTAGGTTTTTGCTTGCGTCCCTGTCCATGTGCCCCGGGTGCATAAGCTTTCCTGGTAATCGCGCACTTTTCCGAATAACATCTGTCTCCCTTAAGAAACAGCTTCTCTCCTTCACGGCGACACTGGCGACAGACCGAATCAGTATATCTTGCCACTTATACCACTACCTCCTTATACCCTTCTTCTCTTAGGCGGTCTACAGCCGTTGTGAGGAATGGGTGTAACATCTTTGATTACACTGACTTCCAGTCCAGCAGCCTGCAGTGATCTGATGGCAGCTTCACGTCCTGCGCCTGGACCCTTAACAAAGCATTCTACCTCTTTCAATCCATGCTCCATAGCGGATTTGGCAGCATTCTCAGCTGCTTGCTGGGCCGCAAACGGGGTGCTTTTACGCGAGCCCTTAAAGCCTATGGTTCCGGCACTGGCCCAGGATATGGCATTGCCATGCTTATCAGTTATTGAAATGATTGTATTATTGAAGGTTGATTTGATATGGGCTATACCGTGTTCGATATTCTTTTTTTCACGCCTTTTAACCCTTGTCGTTGTCCTTCGTGCCACTCATTTTTCCTCCTTTTAAGGCTATTTTTTCTTACCCCCGGCAGTACGCTTGGGACCTTTGCGAGTACGCGCATTGGTTTTAGTGTTCTGCCCTCTAACCGGTAATCCGCGACGATGACGAATCCCTCTATAGCAACCCAGGTCCATCAGTCTCTTAATATCCATGCTAACCTGTCTGCGCAGGTCGCCCTCCACCTGATAGCCCTTCTCAATGAGTTCTCTTAACTTGGAAACTTCTTCCTCGGTTAAATCTTTTACTCTTGTATCAGGATTTATACCTGCATCTGTTAATATTCTCCGGGCTGAAGGTCTTCCGATCCCAAAAATATAAGTAAGGGATACTTCAACTCTCTTGTCCCGGGGTAAGTCAACACCAGCTATTCTAGCCAAATATATTCACCTCACCTTAATAAATTTAAAGTTGCCTGGTTTAATGCTTCAAACTAAATCCGTCTTTATCCTTGTACCTGTTTGTGCTTAGGATTTTCACAAAGCACCATGACTTTGCCATTACGTTTGATAACCTTGCATTTTTCGCACATTGGTTTAACTGATGGCTTAACTTTCAAAACATTTACCTCCTTAATGCAACAATCAAAAGAGACTGTTATTTGAAGCGATATATAATTCTCCCACGATTTAGATCGTAGGGTGACAATTCAACCATAACCCGATCCCCAGGTAATATCCTGATAAAGTTCATTCGCATTTTGCCGGATATATGGGCGAGCACCTTGTGGCCATTTTCCAATTCAACTTTAAACATTGTATTAGGGAGCGGTTCTATTACTTTCCCCTCGACCTCTATAACATCTTCCTTAGCCATCCACGAGACCTCCTTCCCCTCCGTCCTGTATCATCTTGATACTCTTTCTGATAATATGGTTATCAGGCATTTTACCTTGAAGCCGGCATTTTATAATATCTACCGCCTTATTCTTGGTCCATTGCAGATGTTTTACATTCTTCAACTTGGGTTTTTCAATCTTTCTGCAATCACCGTCAGCTACCAACACCTGTCGTTCATTAACGACCTCCACCACTGCCAATATTCTGCCTTTATCCCGTCCAGTTTTGGAATAAACGATTCTTCCTATCCTGTCATCCAATCGACCACCCCCATTACCGCAAAGTGAGGATCTCAGGTCCCCGCTCACTTATTGCTATACTGTGTTCAAAGTGCGCGGAAAAACCTCCATCACGGGTAACTACAGTCCATTCATCGGGTTTGGTATCCACTTCAAAGGTTCCCATATTAATCATGGGTTCAATCGCCAGTGTCATACCTTCCTTTAAAAAAGGGCCGCGATCAGGTCGACCGTAATTTGGTACCGGGGGGTCTTCATGCATGGCCCGGCCTATGCCATGACCAACAAATTGTCGAACGACTGAAAAACCGTTTTGCTCAGCATATTTCTGGACCGAATTAGACACCATTCCCAGGCGATTGCCCACCTGAGCTTGCTTTATTCCTTCCATCAGAGCCTGCTCGGTAACCTCAATCAGTTTCGATACCTGGGGATTAACCTCACCTACCGGAACCGTTATCGCCGAATCACCAGCATAACCGTTCAGTATTACCCCAAAATCGATACTGATAATATCCCCCTCTTTCAGTACTCTGCTGCCGGGTATGCCATGAACTACCTCCTCATTTACAGAGGCACATATCACCCCGGGAAAAGGACGCTTTCCTTTGGGATGCGGATAGTTTTTAAAAACCGGAATCGCACCCCTTTTCCTGCACTCATCTTCAGCTATGGTATTGAGCCTCCCAGTATTGATGCCTGGCTTAACCTCTTCCTGAAGCATGGTCAGCACCCGGGCCACCAGTTCACCGGCCTGGCGCATTTTAGCGATATCATCTGGAGTCTTGATAATTATCATCTAGAGACTCTCCAAAATTCTAACTACTTCTTGAAATACCTCGCGGCTGTCCCGGTTTCCATCCAAATTATGCAACAACTGACACTCATCATAGTATTTCAGCAGAGGAGCAGTCTGTTCATTATAAACTTCCAACCTCTTGGCTACAGTCTCGCCGCGGTCATCACTGCGCTGGATTATTTCGCCGCCGCAAATGTCACATACTCCCGCTTGGGCCGGAGGACTATAACTAAGGTTATAGACCTTCTTGCAATCCTTGCAGCTAACCCTTCCCGAAAGGCGTTCGATCAAGATTTCGTCTGGAGCCGCTATATTTAACGCAACTTCCACTTTCTTGTTTAACTTCTTCAGTGTCTGGTCCAGAGCCTCAGCCTGAACTGTGGTGCGCGGAAATCCATCCAGCAGAAAACCTTTTGCACAATCACTCTGGGCCAGCCGTTCTTCCACTATCCCTATTGTAACCTGATCGGGGACCAGCTTGCCGGCATCCATGTATTTCTGAGCCTCTTTGCCCATCTGGGTTCCATTGCTGACCGCTTCCCTGAACATATCCCCGGTTGAAATATGAGGAATCGGATACTTGGCTTTGATCAGTTCTGCCTGGGTGCCTTTGCCAGCCCCAGGAGGACCCATAAGGATTATATTCACCGCTATCATCTCCTATTTTACAAAACCTTCATAACTACGCAGCAAGAGGTGAGCTTCAATTTGTTTCATGGTGTCCAGTGCTACACCGACAACAATCAACAACGCTGTTCCTCCAAAATAGAGACTGGTAATTCCGGTAAAATCGATTATAAAGTTGGGCAAAATAGCAATCAATGCCAGAAATACTCCTCCAGCCATGGTCAACCGGGATAAAACGCGGTCAATATATTCAGCAGTTGGCCGCCCGGGACGTATACCCGGTACAAATCCCCCGTACTTTTTAATATTATCTGCTACATCCAAAGGATTGAAGATAATTGCCACATAGAAATAGGTGAAAAATACAATCAACAAGGCGTATAGGAGGTTATAAAGAACACTGCCAAAATGGAAATAGTTCTGTAAAAATTGATTGTATCCTGAAGTCTGACTCATCCATGAGCCAATGGTCGCCGGAAACATCATCAACGACATGGCAAAGATTATAGGTATAACGCCAGCCGCATTGACCTTCAATGGCAGGAAAGTGCTCTGACCACCATAAACCTTGCGTCCGACCATTCTTTTGGCATATTGCACCGGCAAGCGCCGTTGTCCTTCATTTACCATAATAATGGCTGCAATTATCGCCAGGGCAACCACGGCAAACAGCAGAAGATTGAAATAGCCGATTATTCCTCCGGTTAGTTCCTGTAATACTCCACTTATCCCGCCAGGTATACGTGAAACAATGCCGGCAAAGATAATCAAAGAGATTCCATTTCCTATCCCTTTTTCCGTAATCATTTCCCCGATCCACATCAATAATGCGGTTCCTGCAGTCAGTGAGATGGCTATAAGCAAATAGCTTATTACCCCCCGATTGTCCAGGGCACCACTTCTCCCCAATGCGATCGACATCCCAATGGCCTGAATGAAGGCCAGCACAACAGTGCCATAACGTGTATACTGGGCGATTATTTTTCGGCCTTCCTCGCCTTCTTTGTTTAAGGCCTCAAGTTTGGGCACTACTACCGTCAGCAAGTTCATAATAATTGAAGCATTAATATACGGGGTAATACTCATAGCAAAAATACTGAAACGTTTAAATGCTCCACCCGATACAATATCAAAGAAACCAAACAACTGGCCGCTTAACAGCTTGGCAAGCGCGTCGGCATTTATGCCAGGTACAGGTATATGGGCACCCAGCCTGAAAACAAGAAGCATTAATAAAGTGAACAAGACCTTATTTCTGAGGTCCCCCACATTAAATGCTTTTTGGACTGAACCCAGCATTATATCACCTCAACTTTGCCGCCTTTGGCAGTAACTTTTTCTTCAGCTTGTTTGCTGATTTTATGAGCTTTTACCACTAACTTTTTATCCAAATCGCCATCACCCAATATTTTGACCCCGGTCTTGATTTTTTTTACCAGGCCTGCATTATAAAGAAGCTCTGGGGTAACTTCGGTCCCATCGCTAAATATGTTTAAATCCTTAACATTAACTATAGCATATTCCTTTTTGAATATATTGGTAAAACCACGTTTTGGCAGACGTCTCTGTAAAGGCATCTGTCCACCTTCAAAACCAATTCGCACCCCACCGCCGGAACGGGATTTCTGTCCTTTATGACCCCGGGTTGATGTCTTTCCATGCCCGGAACCGATACCGCGACCTACTCTCTTAATGCGTTTATTAGCACCAGGTGGAGATTTTAAGTCTTCGAGTTTCACATTAGAACCTCCTTGCACCTAATCAATTTCTTCTACGGTAAGCAGGTGTTGAACTTTGTTGATTTGACCTCTGATCTGGTCACAATCTTCTTTTATAACACTCTGCTGCAGTTTTTTGAGTCCTAAACTCTTAATGGTTGCGCGTTGCGTCTTCGGAAAACCAATAAAACTCTTGGTCCAGGTAATCTTCAATTGTTTTGCCAAAGCTTTTCCCTCCCTAGTTCATGATCTCGTCTATGGTCTTGCCCCTCTGTCTGGCTACATCCTCAGCCCGCTTCAAGCATTTCAGACCATCCATGGTGGCATGAACTATGTTGGTTGAATTCGCCGATCCCAGAGATTTAGTAAGAATATCCTTGATTCCCGCTGCTTCCAGAACCGCTCTCACCGCCCCGCCGGCTATAACTCCAGTACCCGCAGAAGCTGGTTTTAAAAGTACCTGACCGGCACCAAAACGGCCTATAATTAGATGGGGGATGGTCCTCTCATCAATCAAGGGTATCTGGATCATATTTCTTTTGGCATTTTCAACCGCTTTTCTAATCGCTTCAGGAACCTCAGTAGCCTTTCCCTTGCCAGCGCCTACTTTGCCTTGTCCATCTCCTACTACAACCAGTGCACTGAAGCTGAATCTTCGTCCGCCTTTAACAACCTTGGCAACCCGGCGAATATTAACTATCTTTTCGATCATTTCCGGGGCTGCTTGTTCTCTGTCAATCATCGTTTCCCTCCTTGCCTGCATAAGTCACCGGTTAAAAAATAAGTCCCTTTTCTCTGGCAGCATCAGCCAGGGCCGCCACACAACCATGATATTTATACCCATTGCGATCAAATACCACGATTTCTATGCCCTTTTCCTTGGCCTTTTCCGCTATGCTTGCACCTATTCTTTTTGCTGCATCTATATTGGTTTTTGAGCTGAGATCTTTCATTTCGTTCTCCAGGGTAGAAGCAGCTACCAGGGTTACTCCCTTTTCATCGTTAATTATCTGCGCGTATATATGATTCAGGCTCTTGTAAACACAAAGTCTGGGGGCCTCAGCACTGCCCGATATTTTCCGGCGCACCCGTTTGTGTTTTCCTTGCCTGAGTACATTTTTACTGGGCTTGTTAATCAACGTATCCACTCCTTTCCTGTTTTATTTGCCGCCCGCTTTACCGGCTTTACGTCTGATTACTTCTTTTTCGTACTTGATTCCCTTGCCCTTATAAGGCTCTGGTTTTCTTATCGCCCGGATATTTGCTGCCGTATTTCCGACCAGTTGGCGGTCAATGCCTTTAACAGTAATACGAGTAACCGCCGGAACCTCAAATTCTATACCTTCGGGAGGCTCAACCTCCACCGGGTGCGAGAATCCTATGTTAATTACCAGCTTTTTACCCTGCATCTGGGCACGGTAGCCGACGCCTACCATTTCCAATTTTTTCTCGAAACCATTGCTGACACCCTCAACCATGTTAGCGATCAAAGCCCGGGTCAAACCGTGCAAGGAGCGGTGCTGCTTGCTGTCACTGGGTCTGGTTACCAGGAGTTGCTGGTCTTCTATAACTACTGACATATCAGCAGGAACCTCCCAGCTTAATTCTCCTTTGGGGCCTTTAACCGTTATTTTATTACCATCCATTATGGTTTCTACACCTGCAGGTAGACTGACTGGTTTTCTTCCTATTCTAGACACGTTTTCTCCTCCTTCAGCTACCAGATATAACAAAGTACTTCCCCGCCAAGTCCTTCTTTGCGGGCTTTTTTATCTGTCATTAATCCTTTGGAAGTAGATATAACAGCCGTACCCAAGCCCCCTAATACCCGGGGAATTTCTTCTTTACCTACATATACTCTTAATCCCGGCTTGCTTATCCTCTTTATTCCAGTGATGACCTTCTTCTTCTCCGGGCCATATTTGAGGAATATCCTTATGATGCCCTGCTTGCCGTCTTCAATATATTCAAAATCCTTGATGTACCCTTCTTCTCGCATAATCTGAGCGATCGATATTTTAATCTTGGAACCGGGTACCTCAACGGTTTCATGCATGACCATGTTACCGTTTCTGATCCTGGTCAGGAAATCTGCTACGGGATCAGTCATGACCATACTCTTTTACCTCCTTCACATAAGCCTACCAACTAGCTTTGGTAACTCCGGGGAGTTCACCTCTGTGGGCCAACTCTCTGAAGCATATTCTGCACATACCGAATTTCCGCATATAAGCTCTTGGTCTGCCGCATATTTTACAGCGATTGTATTCCCGGACTGCATATTTCGCTTCCCTTTTTTGCTTGGCAATCATAGCTTTTTTAGCCATTGTGACAATTTACCCCCTATCTGAATGGCATTCCCATACTTTTTAACAATTCCCTGGCTTCTTCATCCGTCTTGGCAGTAGTTACCATTACTACTTCCAGACCCCTGATCTTATCAATCTTGTCATAATCAATCTCGGGAAAAATAGTTTGTTCCTTTATCCCCAGGGAGTAATTACCCCGTCCGTCAAAGGCTTGGGGAGAAACGCCTCGAAAGTCACGTACCCGCGGCAAGGACAGGTTGATTAAACGGTCCAAAAAATCATACATTCGAGCACCACGCAGGGTAACTTTGCAACCGATTGGCATACCTTCCCTTAGTTTAAACCCGGCAATAGATCTGCGGGCCCGGGT